>CBFDBV010000150.1:0-10252 GCA_965603135.1 uncultured bacterium | reverse complement strand
CTTCGCTGGCCGGATGGTGTCACCTGCCCGCACTGCAACAACGGAGACGGGGCCTCCTTCCTGAAGACGCGGCGCATCTGGAAGTGCAAGGCCTGCCGCAAGCAGTTCTCCGTTAGGAAGGGCACGATCTTCGAGGACAGCCCCTTGCCACTGGACAAGTGGCTCGTGGCTATCTGGATGATAGCCAACCCCAAGAACGGCGTTAGCTCCTACGAGATCGCCCGCGCCATCGGCGTGACGCAGAAGACGGCCTGGTTCATGCTGCACCGAATCCGTCTGGCGATGCAGACTAAGTCCTTCGGCAAGCTCAAGGGCGAGGTGGAGGTTGACGAGACTTACATCCGGGGCAAGGCCCGCAACATGCACGCCGACCGCCGCAGGAAGAAGATCAAGGGACGCGGCACTGGTGGCAAGGCTATCGTCATGGGCTTGCTTGAGCGGCACGGCAAGGTGCGCACGAAGGTCGTGCTGGACACGAAGAGGAAGACGGTGCAGGCTGAGGTCCAGGCCAACGTCGAACCTGGCGCTGAGGTGTTCACAGACGAGCTTGCCTCCTATCGAGGGCTTGACGAGGACTTCGCGCACGAGGTCATCAATCACGCCGAGGCCTACGTCCGGGGGAAGGTCCACACGAATAGCCTGGAGAACTACTGGAGCCTGTTCAAACGGTGCGTCAACGGCACGTGGGTCAGCGTTGAGCCGTTTCACCTCTTCCGCTATTTGGACGAGGAGGAGTTCCGGTTCAACAACCGGAAGGATAACGATGCGGGGCGGTTCGTATCGGCAACGGCGAACAGCGCTGGCAAGCGCTTGACATACGAACAACTGACCGGTAATGTGATGCCGTTGGACTCAGCCGACAGGGTCGTGGGAAGCGTAGCCAATGCATAGGAGTGAATCCCATGACTGAGAGCGATAGGCGTGTGACATTGGAGATGTCTGGCCCGCGAATAACGGCAGACAAGTTCGCCAAGGGCATTGCTGCGTTTGTCGCGATGATCAAAGACGTAGCGAAGCACGTCTCGGGCACTAGTCGAGGTGTGCAGTGGACGATTGGGGTTCGGCCAGGTAGCGCGATGATCGACTGCACCCCGCTGCCGAGCCGAGCGCCAGCTACCGTCCTCCCAACCATTCTTGATACCATTGAGCGCGGAGTTATCTCCACGGAAGCTGGTTCTGCGTGCCCTCCCCACTTCTCCGAGAAGGCGCTAAATGATATGCGGAAGTTGGCATCGGTCCTAGAGCATAGGCCCGACGAAGTGGACCTCATCCGGGTTTGGCGAAATGGCAGGTCCCATCAAGTGACTACTCAGACTGTCGCCAACGTGGACGCCATCCACGGCATCGCTAGTCGTGATTGGGGAACCATCGAAGGCCGCCTCCAGATGATCACCGAGGTCCGCCGCTTGCGGTTCGTGGTCCGAGATGCAGTAACGGCTCGGCTCACGGAGTGCTTCTTTGACGATGACATTATAGATGATGTAACTAGCGCCTTCGGCAAGCGTGTGTCAGTATCCGGCGTCATACTATATCGGGCCAACGGAGACACGAAGAGCATAGAAGTGGAGGAGTTCAGCGTTATGCCGGACGAGGATGAACTGCCAGATATTGACGACATGATAGGCATACTCCAAGAGGTCGATTAGTTGTGGAACTCCGGTACTGGGATGCATGTGCCTTTCTCGGGCTTCTGAAAAAGGAGCCTGATAAGTGGGAGGTATGCCGCGCCGTACTGCAGGAGGCCAAGGCGGGCAACATCCAGATAGTCACATCGGCGCTGACGCTCGTAGAAGTAATAAAGCTCAAGCGGCGCGTGCCCATCGGCCCAGAGGATGCAGAGAGGATCAAACGCTTTTTCAAGCATAAGTGGATCGACGTCCGGAACCTTGAGAGGTACACAGCTGAGACGGCACGAGAGATGGTCTGGAAACATGGAGTTGAGCCTAAGGACGCGGTGCATGTTGCCACCGCAGTGAGGTCCCACATAGCACGCTTGGATACATTCGATGACGACCTAGTGGAGCTTGACGGGAGGATAGGCGAGCCGCCGCTGCAGATAACTTACCCGAGTGTGAACCAACAGGCATTGGCGCTCGAACCCAAGGAGGATGAGCTGGATGACCAAGGGCAAGCGCAATGAAAAGCGCGACTCAGCATTCCAGCGCCTCACCAGGGGCCTGTTAGCTGTGCCCCGCGATGAGTTGGCAGAGAGGATGCGGCAGCAAAAGCAGGATAAGGACAGCGGGAGTCGGAATAAGTGACAGCGATGCGTACGCTACTATGGTAACGCCAGCGGTCACGCCGCTGGCGTCATGCGTTTGGGAATTGGGCCGTGCCCGCTGCCCCCCCCGGGGGTCTCCGAAGAGGCCCCCGGTCCTGCCGAAGCAGTTAGGCAGACGGACACGGCCCGAAACGTGCGGGGTCCCATTCACCCCCGTTACTTGCGGCGTCGCCTCGGCCTTCGCCTACAATGCGGTCTTACCCGCACGGGCTTCGGCCGAGAACACCTAGTTCGGCACTTAGCCATGCCGATCACCTCCTTAGGTTGGCATTAGGGACGACAAAGCCCCCATGCCCCCATTGGAGGAACGGAGTAGGACCCCGCAGCTACACTATAGCACCTCGCCCTTGGTGAGTCAAGTATATTATTGCCTTACCGATTGCCGGGGACCTCGTCGTTCGGCTACCCATAGTACAAGGGTCAGGAGGGGCATAGGGACCGGCAGCTCATCCGGTGTTAACTTGTGCGCTGCTAAAGCACCGATACAGGCCTGAGAAACACTCGCTTACAAAGCTGCTGCTGACAGAGGCACGACCCGACGACCCAACCGGCGAACCACAAAGCCTTGACAAGCGGTTCCATACAGGCCGAATGGGGCAGGCGGGGTGGGTGGAGTTGCGCTGAGAAAGCAGAGCTTTCTCTTAAGAGAATGCATCGCGTTCTCAGAGCAACTCCGAAGAGACCGCGAAGCGGTCTCCGGGGCCCCATCCGGCCCACGGAATGACCGCGTAGGTCGGGCTTCCAAGCCTGTCCGCCATAGCTCCGAAGGAGCGAAGGCGGGCCCGACAATTGGGCCGGATACCTCGGGCGACCCTGACGGGCCAGCTTGCCCGCCGTCTCGTCCGCCATAGCTCCGAAGGAGCGACGGCGGAAGCCTTGGCGAAGGCTGGGCCCTCGTATTCGGCCCCTTCATACACGGCACGCCTGACCCTGACTTACCGACAATTATCGCATGCACCGGTCGGCGACCTTCACCAGCGCATCCTCAACCGCACCGATCAACTCCCGCACCGCGGCGTCAGCGGCCTCGAAGTCGCGCTCGCGGTGCAAGGGCAGCACCCGCCTCGCATGACGCTCGGCGACCTGGCGCTGCAACTCGGCCGACGCCTCCGCGACCAGCAGCGAGCGTATCTCGTCAAAGCTCAGGTTAGCGGGGCCGACGCCGTTGATAAGCCGATGGATCTGCGCCCAGCCGAAGCGCGTGCGCAGGAACGCGGCCACGTAGTCCGGCTCGATCCCGCGCAGTCGCACCAGGTCCACGAAGCAGTCCACCACCCCCGGCTCGCTGTCGTGGTAGACTCCGAGGCGGTTCTTTGCCACCGAGCCCGCGCCCGAGCGCGCTATCAGCAGATCGCCGCGCCGCACCAGGCAGCGCTCCAGCGCGTATGGCGAGTCCGGCGCCACGCGCATCGCCCGCTCAGCGTCAACGCCGCTGGCCCGCAGGCTGCCCTGGCCCAGCAGCAGCACGCCTGCCTGCGCCGGCTCAGGCGACCTGCCGGTCACGATGGCCCCGTAGGTTATATGCTCGATGAACTCGCCCAGCGGCCTCATCGGCGCCCGGCAGTCGCGGAGCATCTCCTCGTAGGCGGGATGCCAGTACTCCGGGTCCAGCCGCCCGCACAGTTCATCGTCCTGGGAGCGGAAGGTCAGCAGCACTCCGCGCACCTGCCTCCTCTATCGTGCCTCTGCGGGGGGTGATCCCGCCCAGGCGGGACCGCCACGAACGACTTCTATCGTGCGGGCAGCCTGTCCGCCGTAGTCCCGCCTTCGCGAAGGGGGAAGGCTTCGCGAAGGCGGGATGCCTCGTCTGCCCAAGCTTGCGGCAGCAGACCCTCCCCCTTCCCCAGCGGAGCGCTTGCGCTCCGGCGCGCAGGGCAACCCCTGCGCTCGGTTTGAGACGCGTCCCGCCCATCAGGTGCGTTGTTCCCCGCGTGGGCCGAGATGTCCTCGGATAGCAGCCATCCGTTGGAGGAGATTCCGTGCCGAGGCGGGAATACTATCATGGCAGCGACGAGCACGTAGCAAGCCCTCCGCTGCCGACGGCTTTCAGGCGAAGTTCAAGGAGGTAGGGACATGGGTTTCATGCCTGCTCTCGCCAAGTTCATTGACTTCCAGGACCCCGAGGAGTGCGCGCGGGTGAGGGCGATCACGAAGGAAGAGATCACCGAGCACCCGAACCCGGACTTCCAGATTCGCGTCGTCGAGGACCTCACGCAGTTCTACGCCACCTTCGCGCTCGACATCGTCACTCGCATAGTGCAGGCGCGCGACGAGAGCCGCGAGTGCGTGCTGATCCTCCCCGTGGGGCCGGTCCCCCAGTACGAGATAGCGGCGGGCATAGTCAACGCCCTGGGGATTGACTGCTCCCACCTGGTGACCTTCAATATGGACGAGTACGCGGATGAGGACGGCAACACCGCGCCGCCCGAGTGGGCGGGCTCCTTCGCCACCGCGATGCGGGCGGGCTTCTTCGGCAAGATTGACGAGAACCTGCGCCCGAAAGATGAGAACATCCACTTCCCCGACAGCGACAACATCGAGGATTACTCGAAGATGATCGCGGACCGGGGCGGGGCGGATTGCTGCTACGGCGGCATCGGCTGGTGCGGCCACATCGCCTTCTGGGAGTCGAGCCTGGGGCACAACTACGAGACGATGGAGCAGTACAAGGCGGCGACCGCGCAGATCGTCGAGCTGACCCCGATGACGATTATGCAGAACGCCCTGCACAGCTTCGGGGGCGACTGGTCCTGGGTGCCGCCCAAGGCCGCGACCATCGCCCCGGCCGACATCCTGGGCGCCAGGCACCGCAGCTTCTGGCTGGACGGGATGTGCGGGCCGGGCACCACGATGTCCTGGCAGCGCTTCATTGCGCGCTTGGTCGCCCACGGGCCCGTCAACAAGTTCGTGCCCGGCTCCATCCTCCAGGAGGCCCGAACCGATTACACCATCCTGGCCGGCGTCGCCGACGACGTGGAGATTGATATGTCCTGACGGCAAACGCCCGCTCACGGAATCCGCGTGCCGGAGTGCTTCGTCAGGCTGAAGTCCAGGACGCGCTCCTCGCCCGGCGGCACGCTCAAATGCATTGTCGCCGTCCCCTCCTCGCGCGCGTGGAGAGCCCTGGTAGCAAAGTCCCAGGTCTCCAGGACGCTCTCGACCACCTCGATCTCCGCCATCTCGGCCCGGCGGTTGCGCACCCGTATCCGGTATTGCTCCACGGTGTCGAAGCCGCTCACGCGGCCCAGGCGGTCGAACTCGACGTTCACCTTAAGCTGATCGAGCATCCGCCGCTCGACCACCACGTCCGGCTCCGCGCCCAGCGCGATCTCGAACTCCTTCCCCGGCTCGTAGCTCAACTCGGTGCTCAGCAGGGGCCGCGTCGGCTGGTCCGCCTCTGCGAGAACGACCTGGAGGGCGCCCCTCGGCAGGGCCTCCTGCGCCAGGGCGCCGGACGAGGGCGGTTGCACCAGGAGGATACGCTGGACCGTCTCGGGCGCGCGCTCGGAATCGATGCGGTAGACTAGCTGGGCCGGCAGCGAGACCGGCGGCAGGAAGCGCGCACACAGCTTCGAGCCAAGCGGCAGCGCACCCAGGTCGGCCAGCGTAAAGGCTGCCGGGCTACCTGCCGCGGGCGCGGAATCGCTGCCCGGGCGGCCCAGGATCACCTGAACCTGAGTGTCCTCGAAGGCCAGGCCGCTCTCGTTGCTGAGCGTCAGATGGCCTTCGAGCGTGACCTCCGCCGAGCCCGGCGCGTACACCAGGCGGTAGCTCGGCGACCACTTGAGGTCACTCAGCAGGTACATCACCGTGACCTCATAATCGCCCTCCGCCTGCGCCGTGACCTCCCACGCCAGGGTCTTCTCGGTCCCGGCCGGCCTGGTCAAGCCCCCGAGCGACAGACCACGCGGCGGGAGCAGGCGCACTGAGGCCTCGTCAATCTTCCCCTTCGCCCACGTGAAGGTCACCTGGCTCGGCCCGGCGGTCAGGTGCACCCGCACCTGCTGGCGCACCAGCGCCACGGGCGTGGCCGTGTACAGGATCACCTGTGTGCCGGAGACTTCAGCCAGGCGCTGCATGGCGGGCTGCGCGAGCGCCGCCGAGCTCAGCAGCCCAACAAGCGCGACGGATAGAGCGGTGCATCCCCTAGTCATGTCGTCTCTCCTCACGGCCCTTGGTACGACCGGCGGCCCTGGGCGCCGGATCTCTCTACGACTCTTGACCTTACCGTTCTCTGCGGTTGTCCTTTGCCGTTTCTCGTCTGCTGTTCCCCATTGCCCATTCCCTATTGCCCGCCGTTCTCAGCGGACCGCGAACTTCGCAGTGCCGGTCAAGCCCTGCACCCCGGCGATGGATACCCTCACGGTGTACTCACCCTTCTCCAGCCACACCTCGCGCGGGGCCGCCTGCCACTCAACGGCGGCGCTCCCGCCCGGCGCGACCTCCACCAGCTTCGCCGCCGGATACCTCCTGGCCTCCAGGATCGCGCACCGAACCGTGGCCAGCACGGGATCAATGCTGCTCAGGTTCTTGAGCGTGGCGGCCACATGGTAGGGATTACCCCGCTCGATGTCGTCGCACGTGACCTCACCCACCGCAATCGGCAGCGCCGGCTCGCGGACGATGAGCGCGCGCACCGGGCAGCTAGCCGACACGGTCAGAGCGCCCGCCTGGGCCGTCGCCTCGGCCCTGAGTGCGCACGCCCCCGGCTCTCGGAAGCCCGGGCGCCAGGTGAAGCTCAGCGCGCGGCTCTCGCCCGCCCCCAACTGCACGCGGTGCCCGCTGGGCACGACCTGCCCTGATGGTGCGCTTAGCCGGACGTTCACCTCGCGCCCCTCCTGGCTGTTGTTGAACACGCGCACAGGAAGCGGCAAAGACTCCCGCCAGCTTGCCGCCGGCGGCCGCTCTAGCTGGGCGATCTCAAGCTGCCTGGGCGAGGCCCAGCCGACCGCACGCGTGGTGACCGCGTCCGCGGTCCAGTCATAGGTGGCGCCCGTCGCCATCACGTTCACGACCTCGAAGCTCACGCGCTCGGTCGCGCAGCCGGCGGGTGCAGGCCGGCTCGCGCATCCGCACTCGTCCGTTACCGCCGAGCTGACCAGCTCACCATCCCCCCACCAGCGTCCCGTCACTCGCGCCGTATGCACCGGCTCGCCCGCGGCGTCGGTCACCGTCACCTTCGCCACCGGCGAGCCGTCCTCCGCTTCCGTCAAGGACAGCTCCGCGATATGAATCAGCCGGTGGTCCTCCGGCTTCTGCACGCCCACCCGCTCAAGCTGCAAGCGCCGGTCAATCCGCCAGTGCTCATCAAAGAAGCCTGCCTCGACGAAGTACGCCGCCTCGTAGCAGGTCACCGGCGGCTTGTTGTTGACGTTGAGCACGAAGGGCAACTGCGACTGATCGTTGTTGAAGATGACGTAGTCGGCGTAGGCCCACGGCAGCTTCTCCAGGTCGTAGCCCAGGCCTTGGGCGACGCCGCTCTCGGGCTTGGTGAACCATCGGCGGTTGCAGATGACCAGGTACGTGGCACAGGCGCCCTCGCCCGTGCGCCGTTCGCCGCTCAGCGGGTTCGGGTAGCAGCAGAAGGCGCCGAACTGCTCGCCCAGGTAGCGCCGGTCTCCGTCGAGAGGGTCATGTACGGTGACCCCGCCCTCGCGCACCTCGACCGGAAAAGCGCGCATCCGATGGGCGCGGCGCAGCAGGGCGCTGGAGTCGAGCGTGCCGAAGAGCACCAGGCTCTTGCCCGCCAGGTCGGCCGGGCAGACCTCGTCCTCCGGCCGCGCGCTCACGCCGTGCCCATGCACCATGAAGCCGTTCCACGCGGAGGCGAACTGCTCCGCCTCCAGGCGATGGCGGCGCACTCCCTCCGGCGGGCCGTCAGTGGCGTACGCCACGACGAAGGGCCTCTCAAAGGCGTCACCGATGGGCCCGGCCAGCTCGGCGGTCTTCCTCAGCTCCTGCCCTCTATCAGTAGGGCGGGCTCCAGGCCTGGCATCCCAAGTGCCCTCAGTCCAGCCGACGAGCCTGCCGCGCGCGTCCAGCAGCGCCTCGAAGCTGACCGCCGCCGGTGGCCCCTGGTAGCACAGGAAGCCGTCGGCGTAGACGGAGACCTCCTCTTCCTCTCCCGCCGGGCTTGCAGCCAGGTAGAGCGTGAATGCCTTCAGGTTCCTCGTCAGGGCCGAGACGATGGCCCCCTCGGCGGCGCCCTCGAGCCTCCCGCTCAGGCCGCGGATGATGAAGGCCTCCATCCGGCCCCAGTAGAGGGCCCCGTGCGCCAGGCGCGTGGTCTCGATGCAGAAGTCGCCCCTGCCGTGAGTGCGCGACCGCCCCAGGAAGTAGTCGTAGATGACGTCTACGCGCGATCCGCGCCCATGCCCCAGGTAGGGGTTGTAGATGACCTCATAGTCGTAGGCGCCGGGGTCGGCCACCGAGAGTTCGTAGAGCGCCTCCCGCAGGCGCAGCCCGTTCTCCGGCCAGACCGTGGTGTCCGCGCCGTCAACGATGTGTCCGGTCGCGCCCCAGCGCCCGCGGCCCGCCCAGTAAAGCGGCGCGCACGCCTCCAGCAGTGGCCGGCGGAACTCCTCGATCAGCTCTCGGCAGTCGGTTCGGGCGTACCAGTGGCAGTGCCACAGGAGGTAGTCGGTCCAGCCGTCAACGCCCATCACGGCGGTAAACACGTCCGGGTGGCGCAGCCCGTGGCGGAGCGCGCCGGTGCCGCCCATCGAGCCGCCCGTGAGGTACACGCGGCTCCGGTCAATGCCGAAGCGCGCCACGGCATCCTCGATGACGTTGAGTGTCTCCACGTCGCCGACGCCCTCGTAGAAGTTCGGCCCGCGCGCATTGAGGTTGATGAGTATCCACCCGTGTTCCTCGGCCCACTGCATCTGGAAGGCGGAGAACCGGGTGCTGACGCTCCACCCGTAGCCATGCCCGTGCAGCACCACCGGATAGCCGTCGGAGCTGGCCGGCGCCGAAGAGGGAAGGTAGACCCCGTAAGCCTGCTGCGAGTCGTCGAGGGGCGAGCGGTAGGACACCACCTTAGCGACGCCCTGAGCCAGGCCCGGGCCTGCTGCGCACAGCCCCACCGCCACGGCTAGCAACAACGCCCGTTTCAAAACTACCCGTAGGGCGGGCTTCCAGCCCGCCAATGCCGTCCGCGGGGGTCTTGAAACCACTTCTAGTACACAGAAGCGTGGGTGCGACACTTCGACCTCCCGGCCCTTCACTGCTCAGAGCCAGCCTCAAAGCGCTCCAGGCCCACCTCGTCCATCACCCGCGCCATCTCCTCACGCACCGCCGGCGCCAGGCGCAGGATCGGCGCCGCCGTCCGGCCCACCGGCAGCCCCAGCAGCCGCGCCATCTCCTTCATCACGCCGGGTACCGTGCCGGCCGAGAAGAGCCGCCGTATGCGGGCGAGTTTGCGCTGCGCCTCGGCGGCCTCGGCATCTCTGCCGGCGCGCGCGTGCTCGTATATGCTAACAACCAGCGCCGGGGCGACGTTCGCCGATGCCGCCACACAGCCGCACGCGCCCAGCCTGAGCGCCGCCGCGATGTTGTTGTCATTGCCGTTCATCACGTAGAAGGGCTGCCGCACGCTGTCGAGGTAGGCCGTCAGAGTGCCCAGGTCGCCGCTGGAGTCCTTGACCCCGATGATCTGCGCCGACTCGCTCAGCCGCGCGAGCGTCTCCGGCTCTACGCTGACCCCGGTGCGCCCGGGCAGGTTGTATATGAGCGAGGGTATCTCGACGCTCTCGGCCACGCTCAGGAAGTGCTGGCGCAGCTCCTCCTGGCTGGGGGCGATGAAGTAAGGGGTGACCAGCGAGATCGCGTCGGCTCCCGCGCGCTGGGCATCCCGCGCGAAGTCAATGCTCTGCCTGGTGGTGATGGCCCCCGCGCCGGCTGTCACGGGAACGCGGCCCGCCACCTCGTCCACCACCGTCGCGATGAGGAGGCCGCGCTGTTCGCGGTCGA
>CBFDBV010000149.1:0-10263 GCA_965603135.1 uncultured bacterium | reverse complement strand
CCGGCGGCGCGGTCGGTATCTGGACGCTCGACAACCCGATGACCGTAGCCCGCGCCCGCATCTACCACCAGCAGAGCAACGGCCACGCGCGCGTCGCGACGGCCACTTCGTCGCTGCAGCCGCGCCCGGTGCTGAACATCTCGACCTCCCAGCCGCACCACGTGGCCGAGACCTTCGACGGCGGCGTGGGCCACTGGGCCGCGGCCGACTCATGCGCGCTCTCACTCGCGCCCCGCGGCGAGCACGACGACGACGCCTGCCTGCTGGTGACCAACCCGTCGGCGGGCGGCAGCTTCGCGCTGGCCGTGCCCGTCGCCGGGCTGGACCTGGCGACTCACCCGGTGCTGGCCTTCGAGTACGCCATCCCGGAGGACGTGCACGTGGACGTGTTCGCGCTCGTAGCGGGCCGGCGCTACCGCCTGCGCCTGACCGGCCCCGAGGCCGCGCCGCCAGGCATGGAGGACCTCGGCGCCATCTCGAACGTGCGCGCGGACGGCCGCTGGCACCGGGCGCTGGTGGACCTGCTCGGGCTGATGCGTCCCTTCTTCGCGCCGGACGACGCCATCGTGCTCGACGGCCTGGAGCTGGCCGCGCATGCCGTACCGGAGTACATGCACGCGGGCATCGGCGGCAACCCCGCGGGCGCTTCATGGCGGCTGGACAGCTTCTTCCTGGGCGCGCCGTTGGCTGAGCGCCTGCGCCTGCGCGCCCCCGATGGCGCCCGCGTGACCTGCGCGGGCCGCAACGTTACCCACGCGGGCGGTCGTTCCGGTGACAGGTGGCTGGTGAAGCCGATCGCCTCGGGCGTGCTGCCGATCACGGTCGAGTATGGCCGGCGGCTGGCGACCGAGCTGGTCGCCTTCGACCGCGACGCACCCACCGTCGAGCCCCTCGCGCCCGCGCCCGATGCGGCGTGGCTGGGCCCGGCGATCACCGTGCGCATCGCCGATGTCGGCCCCGCCGGTATCGCCGAGGCCTCGCTCGCGATCGAGGTGGAGGAGGGGCGTTACTCCTGGCCCGACCCGGCTTTGCGCTGGCGGCCCGGCATCGGCGAGCTGTCGCTGGACCTGCGCGCGGCGGGCATCGAGCCGACCGCGGGCGACGCGCTCGGAGTGCGCGTTGGACCCATCGCCGACCGCGCCGGCAACCGCGCCGCCGAGCTGCGCTACAGCTTTACTCCGGATCCGACAGCCGACACCTCGCCGCCCGATCCGCCGCGACTGACCGGCCTGGGCGAGCCGCTGCTCGACTGCGACTTCGAAGCGGACGCCGGCCCGCTGCGGCCGTGGGGACCGGACGCGGCCGCGGAGCTGCGGCGGGTGCGCGGCGCTGCAGCGGGCAACGAGCACGGGGGACAGCGGTGCCTGCAGGCCCGCTGCACCAAGCTTGGCGGGCTGTTCGGCGTGGACCTGGGCTGCGCTCCCTTCGAGGCGTCACGCTACCCGGTGCTGGTCTTCGATTACCGCGCGCCCGAGGAATTACGCGTTGACCTGCTCATCGAGGTCGGCGGATCGTGTTACACGGTCAAGTTCACCGATAATGACGCCACCTGGCCGGTCATCGGCAGCGCCGACGCCATCGCCGACGACCGCTGGCACACGGCTACCCTGGACCTGCGTGCCATGCTCCAGCGCGCCGTGCGGGGGCGCACGGCCCTGCCGGTGACGACGCTCGCCTTCGCTACCTCCGGCTGGCCGGGCAACCGCCGCGACAGCCTCTGGTGGCTCGACAATGTGCGCCTGCTGCCCGTCGCCGACCTGGCACGCGAGGGGCTGGCGCCCGAGCTGGTCTCCCACGACGAGTCGGGCATATCGGACTTCGCCTGGACCATCGACGCCTCCCCGGCCACCGATCCTCCCGTCGAGTCCGCGACCGGCAGTCTGCCGGAGGCGCTGGTCGGGCATGTCGGCGAGCCGGTCTGGCTGCATGCACGCGCGCAGGACGGTGCCGGCAACTGGTCCGTTCCGGCTCACCTGCCACTGCGCGTGGTGCGCAGCGATGACGCCACTCCGCCAGTCGCCTCCGCGGTCCATCCCGCCGATGGCGCCGCCGCCTGCGTGCGCGGCGTCCAGGTGACGCTGACCGACGAGGGCGCGGGCGTCAGCCCCGCCGACCTGCTGCTGACCGTGAACGGTGAGCACTACACCATCGCCGACGGGTCGCTGAGCTTCGACGAGTCATCCGGCGCGCTGGCATGGACCGCGCCGCAGGGCGTGAGCCTGGGCGGCGACGGCGACCGCGTGGCCTGCAGCCTGCGGGCCGCCGACCTGGCGGGCAACCAGATGCCGCCGCTGCAGTGGACCTGGCGGCTGGACTACTCGAGCGATGCGCAGCTTCCGCCTGCGCCGGTGACCGACTACCGACCCGCGCGCGCCGTGGACGCCAACGACTTCGAGGAGCACACCGGCGGCTGGGGCAACTTCATCTCCTGCCAGGTGCTGCGCCGGGCCACCGGCGGGGCCATGGCGCCCGGCTGCCTGGAGCTGCGCCACCTGCGCGACCGCGGCCGCAACGGCTTCGCCCTGATCCGCGACTTCGGCGACGACTGGCGGCGCTTTCCGGTGGTGCGCCTGCGCTACCGGCTGGCGAGCACGCGCCGCGCCCGCATCGAGCTCACCGGAACCACCTTTGACGGCTCGAGGGACCTGTGGACCGATCTCGGCTCCCTGCCCGTCTCCGGTGACGGCTGGAACCTCGCCCGCCTCGACATCGCCCAGGCTCTGGCCCGGACCAATCCGAGCCTCGACATCCATCGCATCTTCCTCAGCGTATCGTTGCCCTCGCCCGACGCCGCCGCCATCGTAGACGACTACGCCATGTACTCCCAGGCCGCCGACAGCGCCGCCTTCGCCTGGGCCGAGCCGCCCGACGCCAGCGGTGTGAGCGGGTACTCGTGGCTACTCGACTCGGCGGACGACACCGTCCCGCCCGAGACCATCACCGGCAGGGCCCGCGAGGCCCGCTTCCAGAACCTCGCCCCCGGCCACTACTGCTTCCACGTGCGCGCGTGCGATGGCGCGGGCAACTGGGGCCCGCCCGCCCACGTCCCCATGGACCTGATCGCCCCGGAGTGACAGTGCGGAGGTATTCGCGCTCCTTCGACCGAACCTCACCCGTACGGCTTCGGGTGCTGCAGGCGCCTCTGATGGCCGTTGTCGTTGAAATCGTCGGAGGGGCGGCACGAGCCTGGTTCCGCCTCGGACGAGACCGGCCCGGTCTTTGTACATCAATGCTCATAGCGCATAGCTCACGGCTACCAAAGGAGTCCGCCATGCTTACCGGCTTCGCCTCAGTCAATGTCAACCCCCCGCTGGGCACACCGATGATGGGCTTCGGCAGCCGCGACCGTGACCACGGCTGCGAGGCCATCCATGACGACGTCTTCGTGCGTGCGTGCTACCTCGAACACGATGGCGCCGCGGCGCTGCTGCTGGGGTATGACATGTGCTTCGTGGGCCGCGCGGACGCCGACCGCTTCAAGGGCGCCATCGGCCGGTGGCTCGACCTGACCCCCTCGCAGGTGCTCATCAACACGTCGCACAGTCACGTGGGGCCGATGGTGGGAACCTGGTACGACGCCCACCCCGCCCCGGGCTACGTGGACCAGCTCTGCGTGGCCACAGTGCAGGCCGCCCGCGAGGCCCACGCCGCCGCCGCGGAGGTGACGATGTGGGCGGGCGAGGCGACGACGAGGCTCCCCATGAGCCGCCGCCGCAAGGTCGAAGGTGGCTATCAGAACGCGCCGAACCCGGGGGGCTTCGCGTACGACCGCGTGCCGCTGTGCCTGCTGCGCGACCGGGCGGGCGCGCCGATCTGTCTGATCTTCTCGGTCTCGTGCCACCCGTCCATGGTCTCGGGCTGGGAGATCTCGTCGGAGTACCCCGGCTATGCACGGCTGGGGCTGGCCGAGCATCTGGGCGCGGACGTGTCGCTGTTCCTGCAGGGGGTGGGCGGCGACGCCAAGCCCTCCATCATGGGCGAGGGACGCGCTCGCTGGGACCCGGCGGCGTGGGAGGACGTAGAGCGCGCCGGCCGCATGGTTGCCGAGGAGGTCATCCCGGCGCTGGACGACCTGCGGCAGATCGAGCCGGGCATCGCCACCGCCACGCGTGAGGTGGACTGGCCACTCGAGCCCCCGCAGGCGCTGGAGTGGTACGAGGCCGAGGCCGCGAACGAGGAGCTCGCCGAGGTGCGCCGCATCTGGGCGGCGGGCGTTGCCGAGAAGCTGCGCGCGGGCGAGCCGCTGCCCGCGGCGGCGACGCTGACCGTGCAGGGCGTGCGGCTCGGCGAGGGCCTGCGGCTGGTGGGCATCGAGGGCGAGGCGGTGTCCGAGTGGGGTGCGATCATCGCGGGCTGCTACGACGCGGGCGTGACCTTCCCGATGGGCTACGCGAACGGGGAGGGCCTGTACCTGCCGGTCACGCGCATGCTCGATGAGGGCGGCTACGAGGTGGTCAGCTTCTGGGAGTACGGCTACCCCTCGCGCCTGACACCGGGGTTCGAGGAGACGATGCTCGCGACGCTCGCGGACCTCCGCGACGCCCGGATTGACTAAGCCATCTCTTACCGGGTTGGCGGGCATTCTGCCCTCCAACGCCGCCATCAATGTCTTATGCCGTTGCCGTCTCTGCCGTTCACTCGGAACTCGGAACGCGCAACTCGGAGCCCGAGGCGATCACGATGAACATTCGGCTCACCGTCACCCTGGCGGCCGCCGCTCTGTGCGCTCTGGCGCAGGCCGCCGACCTGCCCCGCCTGCCGCTGGACTTCGACGGTCCCGAGGTCTGGTGGACACCCAAGCCCAGCTTCCAGTCCACGCCAGCACAGGACCCCCACATCTCGGTGGCCGATGGCGCGGTCACGCTGGCGGTGCGTGAGCCCGGCCTGTCCATGAAGTTCGAACTGCAGGTGCGACCCTTCGACACCGAGGTCAACGCCTACCTGGCCTTCCGCTACCGCGCCGAGAACCTGGCGGGCGGCTACGCCATCTGGGTGTTCGATGGCAGCCAGGCCGGAAGGGAGATCCTGAACACGGGCAAGCTCACGCGCGACGGGCAGTGGCATGTGGCGGCGATTGATCTGTGGGCGGCGGGCGCGGTGGGCTCGGTGCGCTCGCTGCTCACGGACGTGCGCTGCCGCGAGCAGCCCGCCTACATCAGCTTCGACCGCATCTGGCTGGCCGACACCGCACCCGAGGGCGCGGACGTCTTCCCCGAGGCCGGCCCGCCGGAGGAGAGCTATACGCTCGAGGCCGAGGACCTCGGGCCTCTGATCCACCAGCCCGACTGGCTGGCCAACCCCACCGAGGACTTCGAGGTCGAGCGCGGCGACGACACGGTGGCGCTGCGCGTGAACCAGCCGGCGGGGGGCATGAAGTGGTCGGCCGCACTGCCCGAGCCGGTGGACCTGAGCGTCTACCACTACGCGGCCATCCGCTACCGCGCACGCGACATCGGTCCGTCCGGCGACTACTGCGTGTGGCTGGGCAGCGAGGCGGGCGGGCAGCCGACAGAGCACGCCGTGCCCCTGCGCCTGCCGGACGTGAGCGATGACGGCTACTGGCATGTCGCCACGGGCATAGTGCCCGAGACCTTCACCGCGGTGAGCGTTGCCCTGCAGGTGCAGAGCGCCGACGGCGAGGGTGAGGTGGTCCTCGACTGGGTCCGCTTCAGCGAACGCAAGCCCATGGTCGCCGCCGAGGACAAGCTGGCCTACGACGCCGGCTGGGGCGGCTCGCGCCTGCCCGCAGGGTCCTTCGATGCCGTGGACCTGGCCGCTTACGGCAACACCAGCATGGCGGCGCACCTGCGCGCCCAGGGCCTGAACTCGTGGCTGGAGCCGGGCCGCATCACGGTGCTGGGCGCACCCTTTGAGATCGTGCAGGGCGCGACCGACGCGCTGGCCGCCTCCGCCGCGACCGACGGCTTCGCGGCGCTTCCGGTCGAGGGCGAGGCGAGCGAGGCCTACCTGCTCATCGCCGCCCGTCTGCCCATCGAGAAGCTGCGCCGCGGCGGCCAGCGCCAGATGCAGACCATCCGCACCGTCGAGCGCTTCGTGTGCGAGGTGGCCTACGCCGACGGGCTGGCGGACGAGGTCTTCCCGGTCAGCATCAGCAATGGCCGCCACGAGCTGCAGCACGGCATCGCCGCGTATGCGCTGACCGACCTGCGCGATGCCCCCGTGACCGAGATCCGCCTGCGCAACCACATGACCCAGGCGGACATCGTGCTGGCGGCGGCGACTCTCAACCGTGCCGAGCCGGTCGCGCCCACGCCCTTCGTCCTCGGCCTGCCCAACCCGGCGCCGGTGGTCGAGATCGAGCGTGCCGCGCCCGGTATCACCCCGACCGAGGGCGGCTTCATCGTGGACGACGGCCTGCTGCTCATGGACCTGGGGACCGAGGGCGGCATCAGGCTGCGCTCGCTGCAGTCGCGCTGCCCGGGCGGGGACCAGACCGCCATCGAGCCGGGTCCGCTCTTCGAGCTGGGCGACGGCGAGACGCTGCTGACGTCTGAGGAGGTGACCGTGACTGACGCCGGGGTCGGCGACATGCTGCCGGCGGGCACAACCCTCATCGTCTCCTTCAACGCCAGCGAGAGCGGCGTGCCCATCGCCGGCGACCTCTTCGTGACGGTTGACGAGGGCCGCGAGATCCGCATGTGGCTCGATATCAAGCATGTCGGCGACGAGCTCATGACCCCGCTCCTGAACTTCCCGCTCATCCGCGGCCTGAGCATCGGCTCGGTCGAGGATACCTGGTACCTGTACGCGCGCAAGGGCGGCGTCATCAGCAACCAGCCCACGCGCCAGCGCAAGGCCTACGGCGGCGAGCACCCCATGCAGGTGAGCGATGTGTTCAACCCCGCGCTGGGAAGCGGCGTGGCGCTCCTCACCCGGAACCTGGCCGACATCTACTACTTCTGGAACATGACCAAGGACGACACCGGGGTGGACTGGGGCATCGAGTACTTCCCGCACGAGCACCAGGCGGGCCAAGGCATCGAGGTCGCGCCCATCTCCCTGCGCGCCCACAGCGGGGACTGGCGCCGGGCGCTCGATATCTACAGCCACTGGGCGCACTCATGGTATGAGCCGCAGGTCCCGCGCAAGGACTGGTTCCAGAGCGTGTTCTACTACCAGCAGGTGACCGCGTGGAGCGTGCTGCGCGACCGGCAGACGGGGGAGTGGCGCACCGAGGAGACCATCAACCGCTTCCGGGACTACTTCGGGCGGCTGGACTATCTGCACATCTTCGACTT
This sequence comes from uncultured bacterium, assembly GCA_965603135.1. Lineage (GTDB taxonomy): Bacteria > Armatimonadota > Zipacnadia > Zipacnadales > UBA5352 > CBFDBV01. The sequence continues at coordinate 3,004 of CBFDBV010000149.1, read as the reverse complement.
CGGCCAGTCCATGGTCTACGGCCGGGTGGGCGACTACAACCACTACGAGGAGCTGGGCGGGCTGGAGAAGATGCGCAGCGAGATCGCGCGGGCCCAGGAGATGGGCGTGCCGGTGGGCCTTTACATCGAGGGCTATCTGTGCGACGAGCGCGGGGTGTGGGGCAGCCAGCATGTCTCCAAGTGCGACATCCGCCAGAGGGATGGGTCGCCGCTGCTGTGGCACGGCGCGCCCACCGAGCACATGATGTGCTCGGCCTGTAAGGTCTGGCGCGACCACCTGGCCGAGACCTACCACCGCGTGGCGGGGGAGCTTCAGCCAAACGGCATGTACATCGACCAGTATGGCTTCGGCAACACCTGGAAGATCTGCCACTCGCGCGAGCACGGCCACCCGGTGCCCTGGGGCCCCATCAGCGGCGAGCGCGCCACCACCGAGGCCATCCGCGCGGCCATCCCCGACCAGATCGCCAACCTGACCGAGGAGACGCCCAATGACGTGAACTCCGTGCACCAGGACGGCGCGCTGGGCTACTCGGTGTGGGGCGGCGACCCGGACCTGATGCCTCACCGCGTGGACCTGTTCAGGTTTGTCTTCCCGGACTTCAAGGTGTTCCAGCTCACCCAGTACGACCCGTTCACCGAGGGCGACTGGGACCTGCTCAAGTTCCCGTTCTTCAACGGCGAGGGGTACTGGCTGGGCGGCGGGACCGAGCAGACCTATGACGAGGAGGCCCACCAGTTCCTGCGCAAGGCCTTCGCGATCCTCAACGATAACGAGGATGCCTTCTGCTCGGAGGACGTCGAGCCGCTCGTGCCGACGCTGCGGCCGACCATCTACGCCAACCGCTTCTCGGGCGAGAGCAAAACGATCTGGACGCTGTTCAACGCCGAGTACCGCACCTTCCGCGGGGATTGCCTGTCGGTGCGGCACGATCCGGGAACGCGCTACGTGAACGCCTTCACCGGAGAGGCCATCGAGCCGGCGGTCGAGGGAGACATTGCGACGCTCCGAATCGAACTTGGCGCCCGCCGCGTCGGCTGCATCATCGCCACCCGCGGCTGAAGCCGTTGCCTTTACCGTTAGCGCATAGCTTGCCGATCACAACTGACCGTTACCTTGGGAGGCCTCAAATGCCCGATCGCCCCAACGTCCTGTTCATCATGGTGGACCAGCACAATGCCGGCAGCATGGGTTGCGCCGGCCACCCCAACGTGCGCACGCCCAACCTTGACTCCATCGCCGAGCGGGGCGTGCGCTTCACCCGCGCCTACTGCAACAACCCCATCTGTGCGCCCTCGCGCATCTCGATCGTGAGCGGCCAGTACCCCCACACCCACCGCATAGTGGGCAACAACATCTTCGAGCTGGATGACTTCAACTCGCAGACCCTGGGGGCGACCTTCCGCCGCCGCGGCTACCAGACCGCCTTGGTCGGCAAGGGCCACATGATCCGCAACTGGGACGAGGAGGCCTACGAGCACATCCGCTACTGCGACCTGTGCGACGCCGACCGCCGTGACCCGCGCAAGCACCACTACTTCAAGTACCTCATCAACCACGGGCTGGCGGACATGTATGAGGACGGCACACTGCCGCGCGACCACCCCGCCATCGTCAACCGCCACGGCGTGGCCGAGCTTCCTTACGAACACACCAACGAGGCCTTCACCGGGCGCGAGTCGGTACAGTTCCTGCAGGAGCGCGACCGCCGCCGGCCCTTCCTGCTGCACATGAGCTTCGAGCGCCCGCACCCGCACTGGACCCCCGCCGCCGAGCACGCCGACCTTTACGATCCGGCCGAGATCGAGCTGGGCCCCGACTACATAGACTGGTGGGAGAACCAGTGGGCCGGGCGGCCGGAGTTCATCATGCGCATGGCGCGGGGCCGCATGGGCGCCTTCGAGACCATGGACGAGCTGAAGGCTGCGCTGGCGCACCACTTCGCGCTGGTGACGGTCATAGACATGGAGATCGGCCGCGCACTGGACCAGCTTCGCGAGAGCGGTGACCTGGACAACACCATTGTCATCTACACCGCTGACCATGGCGACTTCGCCGGCGACCACGGCATCTACGACAAGAACATGGGCATCTACGAGTCGATCCACCGCGTGCCTTATCTCATCTGGTATCCGGGCTGCCCGACGGGCGAGACCCGCGACGCCATCATCGAGTCGGTGGACATCTTCCCGACGCTATGCGAGCTGACGGACGTGCCCGCGCCCGAGGGCATGGACGGGCGCTCGATTGTCCCCGAGGTCGAGGGTGAGGGCGAGGGCCGGCCGTGGGCCATCTGCGAGTGGGACTTCCCGCCGCCCCAGCGCCGCGTCAACGCCATCCGCACCGACCGCCACCGGCTGGTCTACTACTCGCACGAGCTGGGCGGCGAGCTGTACGACCACGAGACCGACCCGCATGAAATGCACGACCTGTGGGAGGATGAGGCCAGCCGCGAGGTGCGCCTGGAGCTGCTGGAGCTGCTCTTCGATCAGGTGAATCTCTACTCGCGCAAGGCGGATATGGACAGCGACCGGCGGTTTGATGAGCGGGACGCGCTGACCCCGACCCGCCTCATCCACAAGAAGTGCCGGAAATGGTCGGAGTTCGAGCGCTTCCTGGATTGACTCTGCGGCGATGCACCAGCCGCAAGGCCGCGACCGGTCCGCGCCAAGGAGGCAGACAGTGAACCGGTTCAGTGACATTCGCGGCGTCGCTTGTCCTTCGCGAAGACCCGTACCGAGACGAAGTTGTTACCGTCAAGTGACCTGCCCCCGTTTGTGGTGCCAGCCGTAATGTGGTACTTCCGGCCGGTCTACGCAGCCCTGGGCGGAGGTCCGAGCGTAGCGAGGACCGGAGCCCAGGGCTGACGCGCCTCCGGGGCCGGTGGCCGATATCCCAAAGAGCTGTGTGGCCTCACTGTGTTGTGGTACCTTCGCCAACGCTCAATGAGCACCTGCGCCTCGAAGAGCGTATCGAATATCTCCACATTCAGCAGCTCATCCC
>CBFDBV010000148.1:0-10323 GCA_965603135.1 uncultured bacterium | reverse complement strand
CTCCGCTGCTGCTGGCGGCCCTGGGGCGAGGCCAGCCTCGACGGCGGGACGCTCACCGTCCAGCACCGGCCCGTGCAGATGCAGATCGTCAACCTCGACGGCGCCTCCTGCCGCCTTGAGCAGCTGAAGGTCTCCGAGCGCATGCCCATCAGTCGCCTCTCTCAGCAGGTCAGTCGGCACATGCGCGAGGGCGACGAGTACTGCTTCCGCAATCTCGTCTATGCTGACCAGGACGATGCGCCGCGCGACCTGCGGGCCCGGCTCGTGCGCGAGGGCATCGTGGTCATCGAGCGGCCCGAGGGGTTCGACCTCGTCGGACTGGGCGAGGGTGCCTCCGATGTCGGTAAGATCGCCACCAACGCCGAGATGCTGCTTGTGGCCCCCGATCGCTTCGCCATTGCCAACTGCACGGGCTTTCTTGCAGGAGGCATATGGATGGAATCCTCCGGCCCCGTCTCGCTGGAGTTGGCGCCCGCTGAGGGTCGAGGCGTGCTCCTCGCCGCTGGGGAGACCGAGGTCAAACTCCGCCTGCCACCCCTGGGAACCCTCACGGTGGGCGACCGGCAGGTCGCCGCTGACGAGGACGGGACCGCAGCTTTCACCGTCGCGGAGGGACGGCACGAGCTGACCTTCCCCCCCTTCGAGATGCCGCCCGCTCTCCTGGCGGCGGCGGCCAGAGTGGCCGCCCAGCCGCCGTCCGGCCCGAGCGACGTCGGCGCCGGGTTTGATGCCCCCCCGCTGGCCCGCGCCTGGCAGCACGCCGGCTTCGACCCGCCCACCGAGGTCCTGCGCATCCTCTCGGCACATTCCGACCAGGAGCACCACGGGCGCTACGGGCCGGTCGAGAAGCTCTTCGACGGCGTGCCCACCGGGTCTTATAACTCTGTGATGTGGCCGCAGGGCGTCACCGCGACCGTCACCGCTGAGCTTGCCGAGGACACCGAGATCAGCACCGTCCTGCTCCGCGAGTGGCATATGAGTGACACCTGGGACATCGGCGAGCGAAAGCTCGAGATCAGCAGCGACGGCTTCGAGCAGGACGTCCGCGTCATCGAAGAGGCCTTCGAGGAGATCGGCACTCAGCGCTGGGGCAACAATGTCAACACGCTGATGGAGGTGCCGGTTGACCAGCGCGGGCGGCAGATCCGCCTCACCGTCTCCCCCGCGCGCGAGGACTCGCAGGTCTACCTGGCCGAGGTCGAGATTCATGGCACGCGCCCTGGGGCCACGCCTGAGATTCGCGCCCTCGCCACCGGCGACTTGACCGGCGAGGGCGGCGATGAGGTCGTCGTCGCCTCTGACTCGGGCGAGGTGCAGGCGCTGACGGCCGAGGGCGAGGTCCTCTGGACCTTCAAACGCGACGACCGCGGCGCTATCAACGCCCTCGCCTGCGGGGATGTTGATGGCGACGGCCGCGCCGAGGTGATGTACGGCGGGGAGGGGGCGCGGCTGGGGTTGCTTTCGGCGGACGGGAAGGAGTCCTGGCACGCCGAGCCGCCGAGGTTCCGCGGCATCGGCAGCGACGTGATAACGCTGCTTCCCGCCGACGTTGACGGCGACGGCCTACCGGAGGTCATCTGCGGCTGCAAGAGCTGGCAGTACTTCGCCTACGATGCGGACGGCGAGATGCTCTGGCGCAACGTCATCTACGCGCACTCGGCGACGGTCGGCCACGCTGACGACTTCGACGGCGACGGCCTGGCCGAGATCGTGGGTGGGAACGCGTACTATCGCCTCAACCTGATAGACAACGACGGCGAGCGCATCTTCTCGGCGGGCAACCTGGGGCCGGAGCAGACCGCGGTGTCATCGGCGGACGTGGATGGGGACGGCCTGCCGGAGATTCTGGTGGGCACCGACGGCGGCGAGCTGCTGTGCTTCGACGGGGACGGGAAGCGGCTGTGGGCCGCCAACCTCGGCGACAAGGTCACGCGCATCCTGCCGGTGGACCTGACAGGCGATGGCGCCCCCGAGATCGCCTGTGCGGCCGAGAGCGCCAACGTATTCGCGCTGGACCGGGACGGGAACGTCATCTGGCGCGCGCCGCTGCCTGACGGCGTGACCGACCTCGCGGTCCTCGCTGGCGAGGGCGGGCCGCTGCTGGTGGCGGCCGCCGGCTCGGCAGGTGTCATTCTGCTCGACGCTAAGGGTACGGTATGCGGCCGCGGCGCCACTGAGGGCCGGGCGCAGGCCCTGGCGCTCCTGGGCAGTCGCGCGGTAGTCACAACGTCGCTGGGCACCGTCAACGCCTTCGACCTGTCGGGTCAATAGCGCGACAATCGCCGCCGACCGCAAGCCCGGCCAGCCTGATCGCTTATGCGGTCAGCATGCTGGCCGTCGCGGTCGGCGTGATCTTGGCGAACGTCTGGGAAGCCAGGAGCCTGCTCAGCAGCAATCTCTCAGGCGGAATACAGCAGCCTTCCGGGCATCAACGGGCGGCGCAGCGAATAGCAGGTCGAAACTTGGCGATATGGGAAATGTGCTCTGGTTCCTCGACCACTGACCGGAACCGCGCGCCCGCGGGGGCCGTTTGTTCTCTCAGGAACCGCTCATCGCGCCAGACGGAGGGAGTATGATGCGTTCACGTCTCGTCAGTGCGCTGATATTGCTCGCCATCGCCGTCCTCAGTTGCCGGGATGAGGACCGCCACAGCGCCACGGTCTCGCAGATTGCGCTGGCCAGAGCCGCCGACGATGAGAGCACGCCGGCGGCACCGACCGCCCGGCGCGAGCTCGGCGCCTTCGAGGCGGCCTTCCTGGAGTTCGGCGACGGCCGCTGCCACGTGATCGACCGCGCGGGCGGGCCGGTCCCCGGCGCACGGGCGTGGCTCGTCGTTGATTGGCGCGGCTGGCCCCGGCCGAGCGAGATCGCCCGGGAGTTCACCACCGATGCCGATGGATGCGTGGACCTCGGCGAGCTGCCCGAGCCGGTGGGGCGCACCTACCTGCTCGTCGCCCACAAGCCCGGCTACGCCGTCGGCCTCGGTCAGGTGAGCTGGCTGACCGGCGACGCGACCGTCGTCCTCTTCCCTCCATCCGACGACACGGTGACCCTCACGATGCCGGACGGCTCCCCCGCTGCGAACGTCACGCTGCGTCTCTCCGGGCCCGCCCCGCCCCGCCAGGCCAGTTGGGCGCACTGGCTGCCCGAGAGCCTGTCGCGCGAGTTCACCGTCGAGACTGATGACCGCGGTTCGACCGTCCTCTCCTATGACGTCGCGGCCTGGTACCGCGGGCGGTGGATGGCCGAGGGGCCCGGCATCGAGCCGTACAGCCTTGGCCTCGATCGCCAGAAGCAGTTGCTGTTGGACGCGGCCCCGCTCGGCCTCGGACGGCGCGCGCGGCGACCGGAGGGCACCTGCCGCATCACCAGTCGCGTGGTGAACGAGCACGGCCGGCCGGTGGCCGGCGCCTACGTCGAGGCCACGCACGAGAACCGGGACTTCAGTCTCTTCTGGCCGGTGACGGACGAGGACGGGCGCTACGAGCTCCAGTCGCCGCCGGGCGAGGTGAGGCTGCTGGTGCTCGACGCGCCGGAGCCGTACCTCGACTCCCGCCAGCTTACCGACGACGTCATCACCGTCACCGGCGAGGAGGGAACCGTCACGGCCTTCGCGCGTCCGCACGAGACCGTCACGGCCCCAGACTTCGTCCTGCAACGCGCCGTGACCGTCTCAGGTGTCGTCCGTGACACCGAGGGCGACCCGGTTGCGGGCGCCGAGGTGCTTACGAGCGGTGTCTGGGCTGGCCCCAAACCGCCTGCGCAGAGCCCGCCGGTGCTGTCGCCGCCCACCGCGGCGATCACCGGCGCGGACGGTCGCTTTGAGTTCTTCGCTCACCTGCCCGGGCGCAGGATGCTCATCGGGGCGCGGACCACGGGCGCCGCCAGCCCCGAGCCCCGCGAGATCACGCTGGAGCGCGGTCTGTCGGTGGACCTCACGGTCGATCCGGCGGCGGCCGCCTGGATCGAGGGGCGCGTCACGGACGAGCAGGGCCAGGCCTTCGACCGCGCGGTGGCCGTGCTCTTCGCCCCCCGGCCCATGTGGAGCTCCCTGGGCCCGCGGCCTATCGACATCGCTCCAGTGTCAGCGGATGGGTCGTATCGGTTCGGTCCGCTGATTGCTGGGACCTACGCGGTCAGTCCGGCTGCTCCCTACCAAGCAGTCCAGGCCGTCGGCAGTGCTTGGCATGAGGGCATCGGCGGATGGGGCCCGGCCCGGGCGCCGCAGCTTGCCGCCGGCGAGACCTTCACGGCTGATTTCGTGCTCCGCGCTCAGCCCGAGGGGGAGTAGTCCGATGTAACCTCCAGTAGCTGGCGGGCAACTGGCTGCGTGCGGGCTATTGGGTGTAATGACTTCCGGCGTACTATGACGGGAACCTGGAGGGCTATCCGGGGCATCGCGCGGAGCCTAGCGGCGCGCGGGTCAAACTGGGGGAAGACAGGCTGCGTGCTGAGGTCAACTTCGTGCTGCCGCTGCTGGTGGCGGCCGCCGGGGCGGCAGGTGTCATTGTGCTCGACGCGAAGGGCGCAGTATGCGGCCGCGGCGCGAGCGAGGGCCGGGCCTGCGCCGTCGCGGTCTGTGCCGGGGCTGCGCTAACGACTACCTCGTTGGGGACAGTTGAGGCCTTCAATCTACCGCACGAGTAGGGCCACCTGCCAACCCGGCCCTCGAGAGTGCACATCATGGCCTGTCGCTGTGCAGGAACCTCCAGCGTGCTATCGAAAACTCACTGGGGAGGAACCAGCCTAATGTCGCCTGCATTGAGGAGGGACACAGCATGAAACGCCGAGTCACGGCAGCGATAATCGCTGTCTTAGCCGTCACAAGCCTTGCTACGGGAGAGAAGGTGACCATCACCGGGACAGTGGTGGGGACAGATGGAACTCCGATAGCCGATGCCATCGTCGCTACAGAATACGACCGGCTGACGGACACGTGGGTCCAGACGAGCACGGATGCCGACGGCAGGTTCCAGCTCAGGTTCGACCCTCGAACGCGGCGTTCCGGCTTACTTGTGGTCGCGAAGAAGGAGGGGTACGCCCTGGCATGGGGGATCGGCCCGCCTGGCGGTCAGGTGCGCATCGAGATGGATGACGATCCTGGGGCCCTGACCGGCACGGTGGTGGACGAGGCTGGGCACCCGCTGCCAGGCGTCGAGGTGCGAGTATCCTCCTGTCAGCTCTCGGGGCAGCCTATCACCCAGGCGAGCTTCCTATTCGGATGGGAAGATGCGCCGAGGGACGTCACGGACCCCGAGGGCCGCTTCGAAGTGAGCGGGCTGCCCGCGAAGGCGCGGGTTGGCCTCCGGGGGACGGGCCAAGGCTGGGCTGAGTATCGTACCAGAGGGACTTATGATTACCCACAGGTTGGCGACGAGGTTGTCATCCTCCTGGAGCCGGAGGCGATCATCTCCGGGCGTGTGACGCGCGACGGCGGGCCCGTCGGAGGTGTGCGTGTGGTCGCTGCGGGCGAATCGCGCCGGGCCCTCCCGCTGGCCGGCGAAGAGTGTGTGACCGATGCCCGGGGCAGCTACACCATCGGGGGCCTCTCGGCGGGCGTCTACGAGGTGGGCATCGCCTCTCCAGACGCGACGACCGCCGGTCCCGCGCCCTTCATTGAGGTGAAGGCAGGCGAGCACTGCATGGACATGAACCTCGAGTTGATCGAGGGATACTTGGTGCACGGCACAGTGAGCTTTGCGGATACAGGCGAGCCGGCGGTCGGCGCGCGCGTGAAGGCCCTGATGCCGTGGCAATTCAGCATGCTCAGAAGGATGGAACTGGACAAGGTGGTCGAGACCGACAGACAGGGATACTACTCGCTGCGGCTTCCGCCCGGCGAGAACCACCTGCAGTACGAGGGCAACTTGGAGAGTTATGCGCGGGATGGCGTAGAGCCCCAGGACGCCGTGCTGGACCTGGGGGAAGACGCACCGGAGGCTGAGGCGAACTTCCTTCTACACCAGGCCCCCGCGGCGGGCGTTCCCGGCGTGGTCATAGGGCCCGACGCAGAGCCGGTGGCGGGAGCGGTTGTCCTGGGGACCGAGTCGTACTACGGGCCAACCACCAGAGACCCGGCCTACACTGACGAGCAGGGGCGCTTCACTGCGAGCCGCTCTGGGGGCTGGCTGCTGATCAAGGACGGCGAGGGCCGCCTGGCTGCGCTCGCGGACATTGAGGATCCCGGCGAGACGATCACGGTGCAGCTTGAGCCCGCAGCCTACGCGACCGCGAAGGTGGTGGACTTGGAGGGCAACCCGGTGCCTGGCGTGCAGGCGCTGGCGCAGTTGGCGCAGGATCCGAAGATGGGCTTCGACCTGCCCGTGACGGCCACCAGCGACGAAGATGGCCTGCTGTGCATCGGCCCTCTGCCGACCGACCTCGAGCTGCTAGTCAAGCCCTCGTTTCGGACATTCGACATAGCGGCTGAGCCGCCATGGGATGACCTGTGGGGATTCTTGGTCCAACCGCTTGAGCCGGGCGAGACGAGGGAGCTGCCGACCCTCGTGGTCAACCCGAAGGGACGGTCGCTTCACGGCAAGGTCTTGGATGAGGAGAGACACCCGGTGCCGGGCGCGCGCGTGATCTGCGTTGACGCGGTCGGAAGCGGCATGATCGTGGTTTTCGCCGACGCGGAGGGCAGGTTCGAGCTCACCGGGCTCGAGGCCTCCGGCGAGGTCGGAGTAGTGGCCGTTGCACCCGGTGCCATGAGCGCTTGCGGCATGGTGCACGACCCGGACCTGCCCTTCGAGCCGGAGTTCACACTCCACCTTCAGCCACGTGGCCTCGCCGCGGGTGTCGTATACGGGACCGATGGAAAGCCACTCCCAGGCGTGTGGATGCACTTGTCCGCGCACAAATTCTTCCAGACTGAGGCTCTGCCGCGCAATCTGAGCGCCAGGGCGCTCACGCTGAGCGGCGCCGACGGTGGCTGGCGATTTGAGGGCCTGATCCCGGGCCTGGAGTACCGCGTCTCCGCCTGCGACCATCGCACTGAGATCACAGGCGGCCCTGAGCACTTCATCGCCTCTGGCGGGCCAGCCCCGATGGTCGTGGACGTGCAACTGCAAGAGCGACCTTAGGGGAGATGCGCCATGAGGCCCGTGGGCATTGTACTACTCAGACGCATGCTGCGCCCGCTGGGTCTATGAGGCAATGACCAACGAAGCCTCCCGCACCAGCAATAGCCAGGACACTCAACCGCGGCTGCTGCCGGTCAGCGCTCGCGCCCTGATCATCGCCCTTCTGGTCAGTGTCCTGGGCATCCACTACCAGACGGCCAGCAACCTGGGCGGGCTGGGCGCGGGGATGCAGTTGCCCTTCGCGGTGCTCTTCGTTCTCGTCGCGCTGCACCCGCTGCTCGCCAGGCTGATCAGGCTCCACCGAGCGGACATCATCGTCATCTACTGCTTCGTGCTGGTCGCGGCGAGTTCCTATGACGGCGTCAGCCGCTTCATGCCCAACTACACGGTTCCCCAGTATTTCGCGGCCCCCGAGAACAACTACGAGATGATCGCCAACCAGTACATCCCCGACTGGTTCATACCCAAGGACCGGGAAGTCGTGAGGATGTACTACGAGGGCGCCGGCGACGAGCCGGTGAGCATGCGGGCCTGGGTCGTTCCCATCTCCCTGTGGGTGCTCTTCTTTATGACCCTGTGGGGGACTCTGTACTGCGTGGTTGCGCTGCTGCGGCGGCACTGGGTGGAGCACGAGCACCTTGCGTTTCCGCTGGTGACCGTGCCGCTGTACATTGCTGCCGCCGGAGCAGGCAGGTTCCGTCCGCGGACCTCTATCTGGGCGGAGCCTCTTATGTGGGTGGGCTTCACCGCCTCGCTGTTGCACTTCCTGAGCATCATGGTGCACGCTGTGAACCCGGGCGTGCCCACCCTGGGGACCAACTTTGACGTGGGGGCGCTCTTCACCGAGCGCCCGCTCAACGCCATCCGCCCTCTGTTCCTGTTCATCTACAACCCGATGCTGACGGGCCTGGCCTACTTCGCGCCCCAGGACCTGTGCTTCTCGATGTGGTTCTTCTTCCTGTGTTGGTTCAAGCCGATACGCCTGCTCTACGGGGTGGCCGGCCTGAGCAGGCCATCGGGCTTCCCGTTTTACTGGGAGCAGAGCGCGGGGGCCTTCATCGCCATCGCCCTGTTCTACGCCTGGGCCGCGCGCGGTTATCTCAAGCGCGTGTGGGAGGCAGCAGTCGCCCGTCAGCCCCTGGCCGGGAGGGAGGACGCCGGCGGGACCGGCGAGCAGGAGCAGCACGGCTGGGCCGATCCGCTGGCTCCCCGGCTGGCCCTCATCGGGGCTGCCTGCGGCTTCGTCGCCCTGTGCCTGTGGTACAACCTCGCCGGAATGAGCTGGTGGGTCGCGGGGATCTTCTTTGCGCTCATCGTCCTCTTCGCCACGATATTCACCCGCGGGCGGGCCGAAAGCGGCGTGGCCTCGACCGCTTCCTTCCCCTTCTGGCAGGCCAGCAGGCAGCTCAAGTCGTTCCTGGGCTCGCGTGCCCTTATGCCCGGCGGCAGCCACTCCAACCTGGTGCTTCTGGGAAGCCTCATCTTCCTGCACTTCGGCACTTTCCCGGAGGGTATGACCTTTCAGATTGAGAGCCTGAAGCTCGGCGAGGAGGCCCGCGTGAAGACCGGGCACATGACCGCCCTCATCATCGGCGCGATGCTGGTCGGCCTGCTGGTCAACTTCCACACCTTTCTGTCTATGTCCTACGAATGGGGCGCGAACACGCTCCAGGGCGGCACTACCCAGGGCGGCTACCACGTGAGCATCTCTCGCCGCGAGTACGCGGAAGTCAGCGCGGTCATAGACGGCAATCACCTGGCACCCAACTGGAATCGCAATGGCTTTACCATCCTTGCTTTCGCCTTCACGCTTGCGCTGGTGGCGCTGCGGAGCGTCTTCCCGCGCTCGCCTCTGCATCCGCTCGGCTTCGTGATGACGACCTCCTACGGGTATGCGTACTGGGGCTCGTTCCTGACGATCTGGGCGATCAAGGCGATCATCCTGCGGCTCGGCGGCGCGCGGCTCTATGTGCGCCTGGTGCCGGTGTTCGTGGGTCTCGTGGTCGGCCAGGTCTTCGCGCTGAGTGTGGTGTGGCCGGTCTTCGCGCTGTTCGCCAGCGAGGAGTGGAAGAGGCTCGCCGACCCGCTTATCTACTTCTAGCAAGGCGCTCGTGGCGGTCCCGCCTGGGCGGGATCACCCCCCGCACAGGCCTCTGCAAAGGTGGTGTTCGTAATGACCGTCTCGCTGCAAGCGTCCACTCTCGCCTTGATCGCCGTCCTCACGCTGCTGCCTCTGACGGCCTTCGCCGCCGACTGGCAGCCCGTTGACCAGCCCGACCTGAAGGACCAACTGGACGCCGCCCAACCCCTGGAGGTCGAGACCCTCGGCACTCCCGTCAAGACCACCCGCGTCAGCTCCACGATGCTCGTCCCCAACCCGGATGGCAAGACCTACGATGTCCTCCAGTGGTACTTCAAGAGCTACTCCGGCCCCACCACGTGCTTCATCAGCGACCTGGGCACTGGCTTCCTCAAGCGCGACGGCATCCCCGACAAGCGTCAGGTCCACATCTGCGGCCGCGTGCTCGGGCCCGACGGCAAGCTCTACCTCGCCATCCCCAAGTGGGACGAGGGGATGGAGCTGTACGTCTACGATCCCGCGAGCAACGAGCTGACCTGTCGCGGCGTCATTGCGCCCGGCCTGACCGGCGAACGCCGGCCGATGGTCCTGGGCACGGATGGCATGATCTATGGCTCCGGCAGCTACTACGACAGCGGCAAGGCGGGCGCCTACAAGCTCGATCCGTGGACCGGCGAGGTGACCGACTACGGCCCCATCGGCCCCAGCCACAAGCCGAACGGGATCTGGGGCTACTACTGCGCCGCCGATGACGAGTGGGTCTACGTCGCCAGCGGCAAGATCCCCTGGTATCTGGTCGCCTACAACCACAAGACCGGCGAGGAGAAGGTGCTGGTCGAGACCGAGCGCCTGGGCGGCTCGCTGTCGGTGCGGCAGCGGCATGACGGCTGCACCGCCCGCGCCACGCGCGTCAAGGGCCAGGGCGAGGAGCGCATCGAGTACTGGCTCTACCAGGGGGAGGCCATCGTCAAGACCGACGACACCCCTCCCTGGCCGGAGCGCCCTCAGCCCGAGCCCCTGCCGCCGAAGCCGGAGCTTTACAGAGAGCGCCTCGACCCCGATCCTGAGGGTCATGCCGAACTCTGGTATCGCACGCCTGAGGCGAAGGCGGCTGCGCCCGAGGAGCCGCCCGAGGATGCCACCCCCGAGCAGCTCGGCTGG
>CBFDBV010000147.1:0-10350 GCA_965603135.1 uncultured bacterium | reverse complement strand
TGGCACCAAGACGGGGGCAAGACAACCCGCCCAAGTACCGCATGGACAGTGGCACCGTTCGTGGGGGCAGGTCAGGTTCACTGCGGCAGGTCGAGCGAGACACTTGTGGCATCGGCCCATAGGTATCTGACGCGCCCGAGGGAGTGAAGGTCTTGATCCGAGGGGTGCTCGCGCTCACGCTCATCTTCACCGCCGCCGTGGCGCACGGCCAGGTCGCGGTCACGCCGGTGCGGGATGCGCTGGAGACCGCCTTCAGGCACCCTCTGGTCACCGATGCGGATGTGGGCGCCTGGTTCAGCGACACACACTGCATCGTGGCCTGCGATGGCGGCCCGATACTTGTCCGCTACCCAGGCATCACGGGGCTGACGGTGGACGGGGCGAGCATGCCGGTGGCGGCAGTAGGCGCGGACCTGGTGCGGGCGCAGCTTTCCCCCGGGCGGCACGAGGTGCGCGCGCTGACCGGAGGCCCGCCGCCGGCGGCGGGCGTGCTGGCTGCTGACCCCTCGGCAGTCGCGACCGCCGAGGACCTCGCGGAGCGCGTCGCCGGGCTGGAGCCCGGTGACGAACTGGTCGTCAGAGACGGCATCTACGTTGCGTGGCAGGCGGAGCTTGGCAGTGAGGGCGTCGCCGACCGGCCGATAGTGATCCGCGCCGAGACCCCCGGGGGAGCCATCTTCAAGGGTGACACCCGCCTGAGGATCACGGGGCGGTTCATCACCCTGAAGGGCTTCCGCTTCGAGCACTGCGGGCCCGGGATGGTCGTCGAGATAGGCGGGGGCAGCGACAGCCGCGTCACGCAATGCCAGTTCTTCGGATGCGGCAGCCCGCGGAACACCTTCAGACACATTGCCCGGGTGGGCGTGGCGTCGCACCGCAACCGCATCGACCACTGCTACTTCACGGCCAGCCAGAGCATGAGCATCGGCCTGCGGCTGCGTAACGACCAGGAGGTCGGCACCGAAAACCGCTTCGACCACAACGTCTTCCGCGACATCTACCGCTTCTGGGGCAACGGGCAGGAGAACATACAGCTCGGCGGTGGCCAGCGCCGCCTCGACGACCCGACGACCTGGCCGATGACTCTGGTGGAGCAGAACCTGTTCGACCACGCCTGGGGTGACTCGGAGATTATCTCCAACAAGTCCTCGGCCAATATCATCCGCCAGAACGTCGCGGCCCACTGCCCTCGCTCAGCCTTCACGTTGCGGGCGGGTGACCATGTGCGCTTCGAGGGCAACGTGATGGTGGGCAATCAGGCGGGCCTGCGCGTCATGGGCAGGGAGCATGTGATCACCAGCAACCTGTTCCTGGGCATGGAAGTCGCCGGCATTCGCCTCGAATCGGGTCACAGGGATGGCCGGGCCACGGTGGCCACCGAGGGCACACTCATCGCGCACAACACGATCGTCAACTGCGGCGGGGCGGGGATCGTCGCCGCGGGACCGTCCGAGGTGCGGCCATTCCTGGCGACTGGCAACACCATCGCCGCCAACGTCCTGGTGGGGAGCCGGGGCACGCTGCTGGCCGGCGAATGGCTGCGCGACACGTCCATCGTCGGCAACATCTTCCATGCCATCGAGTCGGCGGTCGCGGGTGATGTCGGCGAGGGAGCCCTGCTGCGCGACCCGCTGCTCACGGGCGCAGGCGTGTTGACCCGGCCGGGGCCAGGGAGCCCCGCCATCGACGCCGGGGCGCCGCTGTCGCTGGTGCCGACGGACCGATGGGGGAGACCGCGGGATGGCGCCCCCGACCTGGGCGCCGATGAGGTGGGGGCCGCTGACCCGCCCGGTGGCGCGCTGCTGCTGCCCGACATCCCGCCGCGGGCAGTGGTCTCGCCCGAACTCTACATCGCCGATCCGGTCCTGCAGTGCAGCCCGGGCGACCCCGGGGCCGGCTGGCGAGTGGACGGCGACGTGCAGGCGGTCGATGGAACCCTCGTGCTCACGGACACGGCCACCGAGCCCGAGGCCGTGACGCCGGACGACATCGTGATTAGCTGGGACTACCACCCACACGAGTTTGCCTCGGTGGCGAAGCTGGCCTTCGCGTGCGACGACGAGGGCAACGGCTATGAGCTGACATGGGGCGGCGTGGCCGAGGACGGCAAGCCGTCGGGCATCGTCACACTGAGCAAGATGGCCACCGGGACTACGGTGGCCGAGGTGTCCGACATCGTCATGTATTACCAGACATACCGCCTGGCCAGCTACGGCGGGTCCGCGCTGGAGCAGACGAAGCCCCGCGCTGACCGCTGGTACAGCTTCCTGCTCATCAGGCGCGGAGCCACGGTGATGCTGCTCATGCGCCATGCCCGCGACATCGGCGTGCCCAGGCCGGTGCTCATCTACCGGGACCGGGGCGTCATCGGTGGCGACGCGCCATCCGGCGCGGGCCTGCGCACCAGCCAGACGGGCACTGGCAGTTGGCGGGGCATTACAGTCTACGGCTGCGAGTACCGTGGCAACACCGCGCCCCATTCGCCCCCGGAGTTCGTCGCCGAGGCGCGAGGCGGCGAGCGTGTGATCCTGCGCTGGCGCGATGGCAGGTCCGGACAGGCCGGACACCGCTACGACCTGTACCGCTCAACCGAGCCCGACTTCACGCCCTCGGCGACGGACCTGATCGCGCGGGGTGTGGTGGGTGGTGGTTATGATGACTTCGGCGTGCGACCGCGGACACGCTATCACTACGCGGCTCGGGCGATCAGCCAGGCCGGGCGTGCCTCGGAGTTCGCGCGCGCGCAGGTGAAGACGGCCGTAGATGGTCCCCGTTACTGGGTCGTGTCCGCCGCGACGGCGCAGGATGTGAGGCCTCCCATGCTGGCGGTTGAGGACGTGACCGGGGCCTATCTGATGGCGTCTCTGACAGCGGGCATCGCGACGAGCGCCCCCCCCGACGCGGGGAACGCCGAGTTGCGCTTCGCGGTGCCCGAGGGCGGCCGCTATTCCGTCTGGGGTCTGGCGATGGGGCTGTCCGGCTCGATGGACTCGTTCTGGCTCGTGCTCGACCCCGACCAGGAGAACGCCTTCAGGGGATGGAGCACCGGCAACCACGGCTACTGGACGTGGATGCGAATCGTCGCCAACGCGGCCCTGGCGGGCGGCGAACACCGCCTGCGCATCAGGCATCGGGAGCCGGCCGCGCGACTGAAGGCCTTGCTGGTGACCGACGACACAAGCTTCATCCCTGCCGGCGTTCGGTAGCGGGGGCCTCGCTACGCTCGGCTCTCCGCCCAGGGCTGCGTGGACCCGCCGAAGTACCGCATAGGCACTGGCAGAATTCGTGGGGGCAGGTCAGCGGCCGCCCCACCGGCTGGTCCCCGAAGTCTGGCTTGATCTGAGATGGGACTACCTCACTACTACGCGACCCCCAGTATCCGCCCTGTAAACGCCGGTGGAAAAGCGCGGTGGGTGGCGGCCGAAAAGTGAGGCACCGGTTGCGTGTATAACCCGCCATAGGGCGGGTGTCAAGCCTCCTTCAGTTCAGGGTCTGCTGACAGCTCTTGCGGGCTGCTTCTTGAGTCGGCTTCTGGCTTCACGGAGGCGGTAGCTTTCCCCGTTGGCCTCCAGGATGTGGACGCGGTGGGTGAGCCGGTCCAGGAGCGCTCCGGTCAGCCGCTCTGGGCCCATGACTTCGGTCCAGTTCTCGAAGGGCAAGTTGGTGGTCACGATCAGGCTGGTGCGCTCGTAGGCGCGGCTGACTACCTCGAACAGGAACTCCGCGCCGGTCTTGGAAAAGGGCACGTAGCCAAGTTCGTCAAGCACAATCAGGTGCAGGCGTTCGAGCTGGTTGTGAAAGCGCTGTATCTCTTTCTCTTCGCGTCGCTCGAGCAGTTGGCTCACCAGCCCGGTCGCAGTGAAGAAGCGCACTCGTCGCCCCTGCTGGCAGGCGGCCAAAGCCAGGGCGGTTGCCAGGTGGGTCTTAGCGGTGCCGCTATTGCCCACCAGCAGCATGAACTCCCCGGTGGCCGGATCGAGGATCTCCGTGCCCAGCATGAACCCATCGCCCGGCCCCAGGCCACCGTAGATCAGCACGCGGCCGTCCGCCAGCGGCGTGGCGCTGTGCGCGTACCGCGGCGCCAGCATCTGCGCCTCCGCCCACGCGATTGCGCCCGTGCACACCATCGCCGCTCCCAGGCGCCGTGCTAGTCGCATGCTATCGGGTAGCTCCCGTGCCTCGTGGCCGCGTCCAGCATCGCCCTGTAGTTCTCCACGCTGACCCAGTCCGGGATGGAGTTCCCCGACCCCAGGCAGTACCCGCCGCCCGGCGCCACGCTCCTGAGAAGCTCCTTGACCGCCGCTTCCACCTGCATGGGCGTCCCGCTCCGCAGCAGCTCCGTGGACACGTTCCCGATCAGGCACAGCCGGTCGCCGTAGCTCTGCTTGACCTGCGCGATGTCCATGGCAGTTGGGTCGATGGGATGCAGCGCGTCGACACCCAGCTCGATCAGGTCCTCCATGACCGGCAGCAGGTCGCCGTCCGAGTGCAGGAAGAACAGCTTCCCCGCCTGGTGGCACCTTGCCGCCAGCTCCCGGTACCGCGGGAAGACGTGCTCGCGCAAGGCGCCCGGCGAGATCATGGTTCCGCTGCCGAACGCGATGTCGTCAACCGCCCACACTGCTCCGACGTGCGGCATCTCGAGCACCTCATCCAGCGCGCCGAGCTGTATCTCGGCGATCGTGCCTATGACCTCGGCCACCAGCCCCTCGTCCGTCAGCAGCGATACCCCGAAGTTCCCGAAGCCCATCATCATCCAGGCCAGCGTGAAGATCTTGCCGGAGAGCGCGATCACCTCCATCCCCTCCGGGAGCATCTTTCTTACCGCGTGGAAGTCGCCGAGGTCCACCCTGGCTGCCCTCTCCCATGGGAAGCTCTCGAAGTCCCGCCGATCCTCGATGAAGCTGCTGTACTCCAGGTTCCAGGTGGCATCGTCCTCAGCGGCTGCGGCACCCTCGAGCACGTCCTCCTCGATCACCTTCGAGATGGCCGAATCGCGGGTGACCTTTCCAGGGGCCATCATGCCGACAACCAGGGGCACGTAGTCGTAGCCGGCCTTCAGCCAGAACTCCACCTGCGCCTCCAGGTCTCGGGCGGCGACCTCGCGCCCCAGAAGCTGGCTCTGGATGGCGTAGTCCACCGAGGCCTCGCACAGCGGAACCCTGTCCGGCTCCTCGCGCACGACGGCCCTCCGTATGCGCTCGAAGTCAGGGCTCGGGCTCATTCGCCTTCAGTCACTTGCGCGTTCTACCTGGTCAGCCGCGGCGCGTCCTCCGCGTTCACCTTGGGGAGCCACCTCGCGAGCTCCGCCTTCAACTCGGCGTGCTCCGGCCTGTCCGCCAGGTTCGTCCACTCCAGCGGGTCGTTACCCTCATCGTACAGCTCCTCGGTGTCGTCCCTGTAGCGGATGTAGCGCCAGGCCTCCGACCGCACCGAGTGGTTATTGCGCCCGTGCGTGGTCAGCGCCGGCCGCTCCCAGGCCGCGGCTGGCTCTTGCAGCAGCGGCGCCAGGCTGACCCCTTCGAGCTGATCGTGGGGCGGCTCAAGCCCGCACAACTCCACCAGCGTCGGGTAGATGTCGAGGAAGCTCGTCGTCCGGTCGCACGGCTCTCCGGCCGGCGTCACGCCCGGCGCCACGAACATCAGCGGCGCATGCGTCGCCTCCTCCCACAGGGCGAACTTGCGCCAGTGCAGCTTCTCCCCCAGGTGCCAGCCGTGGTCGCCCCACAGCACCACGATGGTGTCCTCGGCGTAGGGGCTGCTGTAGAGCGCGTCCAGCACCTTCCCGATCTGCGTGTCCACGAAGCTGATGCACGCCAGGTAGCCCTGCACCGCGCGCCGCCAGTTGTTGGTCTCGGTCACCCTCTTGTGGTCGCCCTCCGGCCTTGCCATCTTCCGCCCGATCTCTGGGACGTCATCCAGGTCGTCCTCGTTGACGTTCGGCAGGGCGACCCCGTCAACCGGGTACATCTCGAAGTACTTCGGCGGCACGTACCAGGGCAGGTGTGGCCTGAAGAACCCACAGGCCAGGAAGAAGGGCCTCCCGTGCTGCTGCCTGAGGAACTCCACGCCCCAGTTCGCCACCTTCGTGTCATCCATCTCCTCGTCGGGCACCTCCACCGGCCCCCAGTCGAAGTGCGCCGTGTCCGGGATCCCGTTCAGCGGCCGGTTAGGCGGCAGCGGGTCCCTACCCTTCGGAATGTACTCATGCCACGAGGATTCCTGGTCCGGGAATCGCCCGTGGAAGATCTTGCCGCGCCCCCTCACCTCGTAGCCCTGCTCCTTGAAGAGCTGCGGCAGCGTCACCGCATCGGGCATCACCGGCCGCCACGGCTGGCTGTTGTGGTACACCCCTGACGTGGACGGCCGGATCCCCGTCAGCAGGCTGGCCCGCGATGGATTGCACGCGGGCGCCGAGCAGTACGCGTGCGTGAACGACACGCCCCGGCTCGCGAGCGCGTCCAGGCTCGGCGTCTGCACGTCGGGGTGTCCGCCCAGGCACCCGACCCAGTCGTTGAGGTCGTCTATCGCTATGAACAGCACGTTGGGCCGCGCCGCGTCAGCAGCCACCTGCCGCGCCAGTATCGAGTCCGCGAGCGTATACCCCACCACCGCGCCGGCCGCCCCCTTGCACAGCGTGCCCAGGAACTCCCTGCGCGACTGCAGGCTGCTCATCCGTGCATGACCTCCTCGTCAGTCGGGCGGATCGCCCTCGGTGCATTCATCTCGACGGGCCGCGACTCCCCGCCGTACCAGTTGGCCGCGGACACGTACACTTCCTGCTCTGCCGCGTCGTCTATCTGAAGCGTCAGTGGCCCGCAGTCCTCGCTGCAGGCTAGCGGGTACTTGATCATCCGCGGCTTCCATGGCAGGTACTTCTTCCCGCGCCAGTTATCGGCCGGCGGGAGCTCCCTCTCCCAGCCCCACCGCTCGCAGCCGGCCTGACGTATCCTCTGCACCGCCAGGAACGGGTCCATTTCACCGCGCGGCTGCACCCGTAGACCATCGGGAAGTTCGAGCGCCTCAACCGCACGGCCAAGGAGAAACTGGGGCTGGTGATCTACACTTCACCGGAGGAGCTGGAGCGGGCGGTGGCGCGCTTCCAGCACTGGTACAACTACGAGCGCTATCACCAATCCATCGGCAACCTGCGACCGGTGGACGTCTACCACGGCCGTGCGGAGGAGATCCTGTGCGACTGCGAAGCAGTCGCCGGGAGAAGGGAGCTGAAGCGTCAGACACTCAGAGCGAGACGTGAGCACAACCTAGCCGCCTCAGATCAGCAGGAGCGATCAGGCCAGACGGGGCGCGAAGTGCACCTTATTTCAGGCCCCACCGTGTCCGAAAGGACCTGACGACGTACACTTGCCGTGTACGAAATGCGCTGACGCCGAACAGCCCTGGACATCCTCGAGCAGCGCTTCCGGCTGCTGGAGATCCGACCGGCGGGATAGCACACTCCCGAGCGTGATGCCCGAGTTGAACCGACCTGTGCGTCCCGAAAACTCACGTCAGGCACATTCTCTGGCCTTGCGGCCAGGTCCCAGTAGACCCGATGATTGCCACATGTCCATCGGTTCGAGTGTTTCAACGCAATGACTCCGTCTCGACATGGGTTTGCGGGAAGGACAGCTGCTTGACCGGCGCGAGCGGGCGCGCGTCTATCCCGGCTGGACCGGCGGCCGGCAACTGTACGTGAAGCGGTCGCGCGTCGAAACGCCAGAGCAGGGGCAAAGCCCCTTCGACGGGCTGGGCTGAGCGGCGGGACTGAACCTATAGCTCATCCTCGGCAGGGTACAGCTCGAGGTCGTCGAGGTAGAGCGTCACGGTCAGCTTGCCCCTCACGTGAAGCTGCAAGCTCACGCCGGTCGCGCCCTCCGGCGCCAGGCACGTGCCTCGCAGCCGCAGCCACTTGTCATAGAGCATGTGTGGGGCCGCGTGCGCCGGGGCCAGCTTGTGTCCCTCGCCGGTGGCCGTCGTGGTGCCGTTGGCCAGCGTGAAGACCGGGCGGAAGTAGACGCGGCAGTCGTCGCTCGCCTGCAAGTCCTGGAATGGGACGTACAGCCGGCCGCTCGCGACGCACTCAGCTCCAGGCTCCACCGGAGATGGGTCAATCGAGAGCAGGACCTCCGGCTCGGCGGTCTCGCCGAGCGAGAGCCTCAGGGACTTGCGGCCGGTGTGCGCGAGATCCTCGGATAGCTCTGCCTCCGCGCCGATCTGCCATCCCTCGGTGTCCTGCTCGAAGGTGGAGTTGGCGATCACATTGCGCGGGTCGAGCCGGGGCTGAGGGATCTGGCGGAGGCTGACCGGCGCGCAGTTGTTGCCCTCATACACCTCCTCTATCGCACGGTCAGGGTCCACGATCACGCTGCAGCCGGGGGCGTCCAGGCCCGCCAGGGCGGTCCAGGTGACCACATGCACGCGGGGCATCAGGTCCAGAGGCGCCTCCAGCGGCCCGATTTGCGCCTCGCGGAGCACGTTGTCCTCGAGGCCCACCAGGCGTACCACGGTCGCTGGTGCCGACCCGCCACCGACGTTGTGCACGGGCACCTCGAGCGTCTCGCGCTCGGCGTCATAGATGACCTCCTCGGGCGACAGCGCCAGGTCCGGCCGCGAGAAGAGGTCGTCATCTACCGCCTGGACCTGATCCACCTGCAGCACCATGAGCCCCCGCGGCGGGAGCCTGACCGGCACGGCGGCGCTCTTGAACAACTCCAGCGACCCCTCGGAGGCAACGGTGTCCATCTGCCAGTCGCCGTCGGCGTCCGGCCCCAGCCGCACGCGGTAGGTACCGTGCGCCAGGCGCCACACGCGCATTAGCCCCTCGGCCTCGGCCTGCTCGAAGTTGAAGAGCAGGACCTTCAGATGCTCGTCGCTCTTCTCGACCACGAAGGCGGCGAAGTCCGAGAGGCCCTCCCAGCTCACGTGGTGCCGTGGCCAGAGCGGGAAGTTGCGCTTGGCCGGGATGTCCCCCAGGTACATCGCCAGCGCTGGCCCGTCGGAATACCACATGCGGTCGTTCTGCGGCTCCCACCAGGTGTAGACGGGGTAGGTGAGCTGCCAGCGCCGCGCACAGGCTTCCAGGCCCGTCTCGAGTTCCGCCAGGTCGCCGGTCTGCTCCCAGACGCGGTACTTCATCATCATAACGTTGCCCAGCGCGTCCAGGCCGGCCTCCGGCAGCTGCGCCTCGGCGTGGTCCCGCAGCCAGCCGATGCCCTTGTCGAGCTTGCCGCGGTCGGCGAGATGCCAGAAGGCATATGCCCCATCCCAGCTCGGGGTGCGCAGCTCGTCCTGGTCGAGCCAGAGCTGCCCGAGGCGCACGTACTTCTCGTCGCCGGTGATCTCCCAGAGCGCCAGTAGCGAGTCGTAGAAGCCGCGGCTCGAGTACGGCAGCCCCCAGGTGCGGGTGACCTTCTCGTCCCTCCAGCGGATGCCGCGGGTGGCGGGCCCGCCGGCGGCCAGGTTCTTCTCGATGATCTCGATCCATGCGTCCGCCCAGTCCTGGAGCATCTCCAGGCAGCGCGGATTGCGGTTGTACCAGAGCACCGCGAGCGCTGGATGCGCGACCAGCCAGCCGTTCAGGCTGTCCCCGCTGTCGGGGCCCGTCACCACCTCATAGGCACCGAAGTCGTAGGACTGCATCAGCTTGTGACCGAGCGGATTGACCGCCAGGAGGTCCTCGTCCACGCGCTTGGCGGCCTCCATCATGCGCTCCAGGTACAGGGGGTTGCCGTAGTCCATCAGGTGGGCCTGCGGCTGGACGTTGATGCCCTCCTCGTAGGCGTGCAGCGTGTCCATGGGCACGCGGTTGAGGCCGTGAACGATGTTGCCGTTATCGTAGACCACCTGCGCGACGGCCTTGATGGACCTCTTCAGCGTCTCGTCCGGGCCCAAGACCATGCCGATGGCGGGCCAGACGTTGACCATGTCGGTGTCGTCGTTCAGGTTGTCGCCGAACTCGCCGTTGGGGAGCTGGCGGTTCTCGGCCCACCAATGCGCCGCTCCCTGCGAGTGCTTAATGATGTCGCGCGCCAGTAGCGCCCAGCGCGGCGCGCCCGGCACCTCCGGCAGCATGACCGGCGTGTCCCAGTGGCCCTCCTCGCACCAGGTGCGCAGCGCAATGATGCGCTCGTCGTCAGGCATGTAGAGCTTCAGGTCGTCCAGCAGGTCGAATAGGACGCGGTAGTTCTTCTCCTCGCGGTGCGTCTGCCAGCCGCGCGGCTCGCTGAGTTCGTTGAAGAGCGTCTTCAGCAGGCGCAGGCGGTAGTCACAGTACTCCTCCCGCACCTTGGTACGGTCGCCGGCGAGCAGCGTCAGGGTCGCATGCTCGCCCGCGGGCATCTCCAGCTC
>CBFDBV010000146.1:0-10463 GCA_965603135.1 uncultured bacterium | reverse complement strand
CGCCTGCGAGCCGTCCGGTTTGCGTCGTAAGTCTGACGTCGGATGTCTGCTGTGTGATGTCTGAAAGGGAGCGAATGACTGATGAATCGCCATCTCGCCCTGTGCATGCTGCTGCTGGCCGCCGCGGCCGTCGTACTCACCGGCTGCACGAAGCCGCCGGCTGTGGAAGAGCCCGACCAGGAGCATCCCGAGGGCCCCGTCGTCACTCTGACCGCCTACATCAACGTCTCCTCCGGCTGCCAGCAGCCCACCGTTGACGTTATCAAAGAGCTGGCGAGCAAGCACGAGGGCAAGCTGAGCGTTGAGTTCGTGGACTTCGGCGACAAGGCGGAGGGGATGAAGGCGTGGAAGGCCGCGGGCCTGACTTGTATGGCGCTTCAGATCAACGGCGCTTCCACCCTCGCCTGGGGCGAGGGTGACGAGAGGCGCACCGTCACCTTCGAGTTCCCCGTGGGCTTCTCCTGGACCCACGAGGACCTCGCGGAGGCAATTGAAGCCGCGCTGGAGGGCCACCTGGAGAAGGGCGATCCTGAGGAGGCCGAGGGCCTGCGCTTGTTGCAGGTGGAGGCGCTGGGCCAGTCGGTCAAGGAGGGCGACACCGGGCCTGAGACCGGCCAGCTCGTCATCGCCGATGCCGTCGTCGTCGAGGTCACACAGGAGCGCGGGGAGCTTGACCCTGCACAGCGCGTCACCGCGGCGGCCGAGACCCTTACCAGGGCTCTGACCAAGCCGTTCAAGCCGGACAGTCTCGCCCTCGAGCAGGTCGAGGAGGGCTGGGCGGTGCTGGTCGGGGATGAGACGCTGCTGGTGGCCACCTCTGCCGACGCTGAGGCCGCCGAGGTTCAGCCTAAGAAGCTCGCCGGCGAATGGTCTCTCGCCATCCGCGAGGCGCTGGCCAAGGCTGCGCGTCCGGGCGGACCGTAGGTCGGCTCTTACTGCACCCAGATGCGGCTGATGGTGTACGAGCCCAGGCCGTCGGCGCCCACGGAGGCATTGAAGGTGTCCACGACCGGGATGATGACCCGAAGCTGGCCGAGGTCCAAGTGGGCGTTCTCGTCGTCAGTCTGAGGGTCCAGAGTGAGCTGGGCGACAGGGAGGACCACCTGGTGCCAGCCCTCAGCGGGCTTCAGGTCCACCCGGGTGGCGTACTTGGAGCCATCGCGTTCCTCCAGCACCACCGTGAGCCGCGCCTGATGGGCCGCCTTGAGGGTCAGGCAGAGCGCGCTGGCCTTGCACACGTCCACGTAGCCGGCCGCGGCCACCAAGCCCACCCACCGGTGCCCGCCCAAGCGGTAGGCCACCTCCAGCGCCTGAGTGTCCCCGCCGGTCTGCGGGCCGGACACCAGCGTCATCTTGGGCGCGCCGATGGGCAGACAGGTGATGAGGTCCCGCTCGAAGTCGTCAATGATGACGCTGCCGTTGGCCTGGCGCGAGGAGCGATGCGGCGCCGGCTTCTCGTTCAACCCGACATTGTCCAGCCACATCCGTTGCACCCCGCGCTTGATCCCCAGGGCCCGGCCCGCCTCTCCGGCCAGGTTGCACAGGTCGGCCACGATGATGGTATTGATCTGGTCCACGTCCAGATGCTCGTTCTCGTCGGTGGTATCCTCCGAGAGCATCAACTCACCCACGTCCACCAGGACATCCTGCCACGCGCCGCCCGGAGTGTAGCAGTATCCCTGGTAACTGGAGCCGTCGGCCTCATTGAGGCCGAACAGGATCGGCGAGAGCTGCTCGGTCTTGAGGCTGAAGCTCAGGGACCTGACAGCTCCCTTGGCCTTCACCGGCGTCGCGCCGATGAGCGCCAGGTTGCCTTCGCTGGGTGTGTAGGCGAACTCCAGAGCGCCCTGGCCCTCTCTTACGTCGGCCGGCTCGTGGGTTATGCGCATCTTTCCCTCGTGGGCGATGTTGAACCAGCAGGGCTGAAGCTCCTGGGCCTCGAAGTCGAAGCTCGCGGGGACCGCCACCTGTTCAGGGGGTTCTTCCTGGGCGGGTTGCTCCTGCTCTCCGGCCGGCTTCTCCGCCGCCGGGGCCTCCTGCTCGGCCTTAGGTGGACCGGCGTCGGCGAACTGCGCTACGGCTCTGGGGCAGGGAAATCCACCCACAAGCAGCAAGGCTATGCCCACGGCTAGCGCTGCGATCGTCCTCGAGCGCACCTTTACTCCTCCTCATTCGCTCCGGTTGACGCCGTTACTAGGAAAACCTCGCGAGGGGATTTGTTCCCTAACGGCCGGCAAAGGGCAAGGGGCAAACGGCAAAGGCGAACGGCAAACGGCAGCGACCACAGCAACAACAGTAGGTCGGGCTTTCCAGCCCGACTGACTTAGGGCAACGACGCGGCAAGCGGCACTGACGACAACGAGGGCAGCTTGTTTGCCGTTTCTCGCCTCTCGCCTCTCGCCTCCAGCATCCAGCATCCGCCGTGCGCCGTTTGTCGTCTCCAGCCTCCGCCGTGCGCCCTTAGTAGTTTCCAGCCTCGAGCCTCCAGCCTCCGCCGTAAGGAAGGTGTTGCATCGCAGGCCGGAGAATTGTATACTTTCCTATCATCATCATTGATGAGGCCAGGGGCGCGGGCGAACCCCTCATCCATCACATACCAGCCGGTTGCCGACTACCGACTACCGACAACCGACCAACGGTAAACAACAAGGGACCGACATTGTAGGTCGTTGGTTGGCGGTCCGTAGTCGTTAGTCGGATGTCGGAAGTCGGATGTCGGTGGTCGGTTGAGGCAACTTCGCTATGCGCAACTACTATGAGGAGATAATCCGCGCCATCGGTCAACTGCGCGATCAGGACAACGTCGCGCGGCCCGATGGCGAACAGCTGCGGCGCATGGCCGAGCCCCACGGAGTGCGCACCGAGTTCGGCAGCGTCAACTTCTCCAGCAGCGTCCGTAACCGCAGCAAGGACCGCACCGTCATCCTGGGCCCCCCGGGCATTATGCAGGAGAGCCCGAATCCGGACCAGCAGCGCATAATCCGCGAGCTGCCCAATACCCTCAAGCAGGTGCACAGCTACATTCAGCAGTGCCCGCTGGTGTGCACGGCGCGCAGCATGGGCAAGAACGACGAGTTTGCGCCCTACTGCACGATGTACGTCTCCACCCACCGCAAGGATTGCATCCGCCTGTCGTATATGTGGTACCAGACGATGTACGATCCGCGGCTGGCGCGCGGGCCGGAGATGAACCTGGTCTTCATACCCGAGTGGCAGGAGAAGGACCGCCAGGCCCTGGTCTTCCCTGAGATAGGCATGACCTACGTCCTGGGGACGGACTACTTCGGCGAGGCCAAGAAGGGCTTCCTGCGGATGGGCATGTGGTTCGCGAAGGTGCGCGGGATGCTGGGCCTGCACGCGGGCGCCAAGCTTATCGTCGCCCGCAACCCGGAGGGCAAGTTCAAGCGCTACGGGATGCTGCTGCTGGGCCTGACCGCCACCGGCAAGACCACGCACGCCGGGCACACGCATTATCTGGAGGGCGAGGGCGAGGAGGCCCGCCTCGTCCAGGACGACGTGATATTCTTCAAGCCCGACGGCAGCGCGCTGGGCAGCGAGAACGCCCTCTTCATCAAGACCGATAGCCTGGAGGAGGGCACTCAGAGCGTCCTCTATGAGGCCGCCAAGAGCCCCACGACCATCTTCGAGAACGTGATGGTGGACTACCTGGGCCGGATGTATATGAGCGATCAGGTGCTCACCGGCAACGGTCGCGCTGTCATTCAGCGGGCCGACCTGGGCGATCTGGCGAGCAAGAGTATCAATCTGCCGCCGGCGGAGGAGTTGGACGCGCTGATTGTCGCTTTCATCACGCGCCGCAATACGATCCTGCCTCCGGTGGCCAGGCTGACCCCCCCCGAGGGCGCGGCGACCTTTATGCTGGGCGAGTCGGTGCACACCACCGGCAGCGACCCGACGCGCGCGGGAGAGTCCATCCGCGAGGTCGGCACCAACCCCTTCATCGTTGGCAGCGAGGCTGAGGAGGGCAACCGCTTCTACGAGTTCATCTCGAACCACCCCGAGAAGATCCACTGCTACCAGCTCAACACCGGCGGCGTGGGGGAGATTATTGACCAGAACGAGCGCGGCGAGAGGGTGACGCTGCAGGAGGTGGATCGGGTGGAGATCCCCGAGATCGCGGCGATCATTCGTGGGGTTGTGCGTGAGAAGATTCAGTGGCGAGACGAGCCGCACTGGGGCACCCAGGTGCCGGTGGCGTGCGAGGGCGTGGACCTGGAGCGTTTCGAGCTGCGCAAGTTTTACACGCAGGCGCAGATTGATGGTTACGTGAAGGAGCTACGCCGCGAGCGCATCGAGCACTTACACAGCTTCAACGGCCTGCACCCCGACATCGTGAACGCCTTCAAGCTGTGAACGGCGGGCAATCGGCAAACTTGCCCGCCGTAGCCTTGGCGAAGGCGGGCTCCAACCTACAATGGGGCGGGTAAGACCCGCCCCTTGACTGTAAAGGTCCCCTCCCCCACCTCGACCGACTGCGGCTTGAAGCCCGACTGCTCGATGCGCTCCGCGAGCAGGCGCTCCACCTCTCTCTGAATCTGCTGGCGGAACTCACCCGGCAGCGACACCCCCCCGGCCTTCACCTTGACCACGCTCAGGCTGATGCGCCCGTCCTTCACCTCCGGCCTCATCACCATCCACACGCGCACCGGCACCAGGACCTTCGTGCGTACGCTCGCCACCACCAGGTCCTCGCGGAACTCAACGCGCGGCGCCGCAAAGCCCTTCGGCAGGCCGACCGCGTCCGGGTGCTCCTCCAGGTAAGAGTTCAGGTCGTCCTGCTTGATGGTCACCTCTACGGTGGGCTTGACCCCGCGCGCGGCCTCGACCAGCTCGGGGCTGAGCCCGCCGCCCTCGCCGGTCTCGGCGGTTTGCCGGGCGCCGAAGATGGCGCGCACGGGTCCGGGGAACTTCTCGGGAGCGCGCCGCACGCCGATGGCCAGCGCGATAACCGCCGCCACCAGCAGCGCGCCACCGATTACGCAGCCCATGCAAAAGCCCGACCGCGAGCCCCTCGGTTCAGTCTGTGTCGTCCGTTCCTCGCTCATCGTCCCATCCCACGCACCGAGTTGCCGCTGTAGGTTGGACGAATCCCCCTATGGCTTGGGTTTCATCATGTCCTTCATATCAACGACCTGCACGCCCGCGGGCAGCTCGAACTCGCTGTCGGACACCGCGTTGATGCGCAGGTACTCGAACCTGGTGATGCCGTGTTGATCCTCCACCTGGCGCGGCAGACCGTCCTTCACGCTCACCCACACTTTGCCGGTCTCGCCGCCCACGCTGCTGGAATGCACCCAGCAGCGCACACCATCCACGGTCTCCGTGCCCGTGACGGTGGCGTCGGTGTCCACGAAATCGCTGGGCACCGCGACCTTCCCCTCCTGGTCCACATCCAGCGGCATCTTCATCGCCTTGTTCTCTTTGGCGTTGTACATATACATCGCCTTGGCATCGTAGTCTGCCAGCATCCAGCCCTCGCCCTCGGGGTGTGCTATTTTGACCTTCGCGGGCTTGCCGTCAGCCATCTTGAAGAGCATGCTGACCGGCTCCTCGTCCAGCTCGGCCGGCGGGATCATCTTCATTTCGTAGCTCTTCGGCGGGCTTACCGAGGTCAGCAGTTTACTCAGCTTCTCCCCTATCCCCCCGCCGCCGGCCTCGGGCCCCGCGGGCTCCTCGCTGGACGGGGCCTCGCCGGACGGCTGCTCGCCGGCGGGTGCCGGTCCTGTTGTCTCGCCCATCGGGCTTGGAGGCTCGCCGCCGGTCTCGGCCGCCTTCTTGCCGCACCCGCCGATGCACAGCGCGACGATAGCAACGACAACCAACATACTGCTCACGAGTGTAAGCTCACGTTTCATTGCCTTCCTCCTTGGAGGTCGAACTAGAATGGGGTGGGGCAGCGGCCGCGCAACGCAGGCCTCTGCCCCACGGGGAGTCATTATGCACCGGCGGCGCGCCACAAGTCAAGCACCGGGAGGGGAAAAGGGGGCGGAGCCTTCTCCTGCCGCAAGTCGGAGGTCGGAAGTCGGTCTAAAGGTCGTCATCCCCGCCCTCGGCTCTCGCCCACAGGGCGGTGCGCTGGTCATTGAACTGCGCCGGGTATTCGTTCATTACCGCGTGGCGCACGCTCTCGCTGAGGATGGCCTCATAGGCCGCCGATTCCGGAGATTGCGCGACCAGGGGATTCTCGCGCGCCAGTCGCTCGTGCGCCTCCTCTCGGATGCGCTCTCTCGCCTTCCGGGGCAGGCCCGCGAGCGCCCCGTCGGCCGCTTGCCGCTCGATGGCCTCGGCTAGCTGCTTCTGCCGGGCCTTTTCTATGAGCTTCTGCCGCGCCTGCTGGACCTCTGCCTTCTCCTTTTTTTCCTTACGCACCTGGAGATACGATGCCGGCGGCTCCCACCGCCCTCTGATTGACTCCACGAGCACCGCCGCCGCATCGCGAGGCGCGCGGAAGGGCAGATACTTGAGCTGCACGCGCGCCTCCTCACCGTATTCAGCCACCAGCCCCTCGGCTACGGATCGCGTCACTCCCTCGACGACGAGCGCCTCCACCAGCTCATTTTGCTCGCGGGCCCTGGGCGCCTTCTGCTCCACGAGATGCTTGCGCGCGGTGAAGCGGTAGACGACCAGGTCGTCCTGGCGGCCCCTGCGCTCCTGGTAGGAGGCATCGCGCAGGAAGCCGCGCTCGATCAGCTCTTTGTGAGCGCGCGCCAGCTCCTGCTTGATATGGCTGGGGTAGTAGTTGCGGCTCATTCCCAGCTTCTCGAAGGCCAGCTTGCGCAGGCCGATGCGGTAGACGGGCTTGCCGTCGTAGCGCTTCTTGTCCAGGTAGCGATACAGCCGCCGCGAGAGCGC
Source organism: uncultured bacterium (assembly GCA_965603135.1). Classification (GTDB taxonomy): domain Bacteria; phylum Armatimonadota; class Zipacnadia; order Zipacnadales; family UBA5352; genus CBFDBV01. The sequence continues at coordinate 3,590 of CBFDBV010000146.1, read as the reverse complement.
CGAGCGCAGGCTGAAGAAGAACGCGGTGTCCAGGCGCTTGATGTAGCCCGACTGGAAGCTGGCGAAGATCACCTGGTTCCAGGCCACATAGCTGTACGGCAGCCGCCTCTTCCCCACTCGGCTCTTGCGGCCCGGTTGCTCGTCGTAGATGGCGTAGTCGTCAATCACGTGGAAGCCCACATCCACGTAGCGCTTTTTCTTGTTGTCCCAGAAGGCCCGCTCGGCCTTGATGGTCACACCCAGCAGCCGCTCCAGCGCCTGCTGGAGCCGCTTGTAGCTGTCGCCTTTATCCGGCCAGCCGAGGCGCTTGATCAGATCGTAGCGGGTGATGTAGATGGTGCGGTTGCGGAAGCCCTGCTCCTTGGTGACCTCCATCAGGGCCACGTAGACCAGCTCATCGCTGGCCAGGGGCAGGCCGAACTCCTCGGAGCCGGTGACGGTCCAGACGCGCTCGACCTGCTCGCCATCCCGCCCGGTGATGATGTCGCTGAAGATGACGGTCTCGAGGCCTTTGGGGTGTCGGTCGGCGAGGAGCGCGAACGGAAACTCCGCCAGGTTCATCTCATCCCGGCCGACGCGGACGGGGACTTCCCGGCGGACTGATCGTTGTCTCTTCTTGCTTTTGTCGGAGCGGGAACTCCGACCTGCGTTGGATTGACCCCTTGCCACGATGGGGGTAGGTTCCGCGCGCGGGGCGCAACTCCTTCCTTGCGACGAACAACAACATCAACCGCAGAGACGCAGAGAACGGCAACGGCGAGTCAAGGGGAACGGCAATGGTGCCAGCACCCGAAACGCCCCGCACGAACGCACCCTCTGAAACGCGTAGGGCGGGCTTCCAGCCCGCCAATGCCGTTGCCTTACTCCGGTGTCGGGCTGGAAGCCCGACCTACGCGTGGCTTTTCTAAACGCAACCTTCAGCCCCGGCGGCCGTGTTCCGTTGCCCGACGCCGTTGCCGTTCTCTACGTCTGTGCGGTTAGCCTTCTCGTCGCCGTCGGCCGCCGTTCAGGGGCCCGCCAACCACTCCACGATCGCGTCGAAGACCTCCCGCTCGGTCCCCTCCAGCGTGCGCTGGTATCCGTAGTAGCAGCCCGAGAACACCACGCGCCCCTCCCCCACCTCGCCCGCGACGTAAACCGGATCGCGGAAGATGTTGCGGATAATCACCTCGCCCTCCGCGCCGGGCTCGAAGATCATATGGTCGCGGAACTCGGTCGAGAACTGGGTGCGCGCTACAATCTCGCCCAACGCCGGGTGTGCGATGTGAGTCATCAGGTCGGTCTCGACGACATGGTATCCGGCCTCGACCTTCTTGGTCGGGGTAGCACGGACGGCTATCTCTGGGAAGGGGCTGGCCATGAAGTGGATGGTATCGTGCACCAGGAAGAGGCCGCCTCCCTGCGCCACGTACTGCCGTAGGGTGCTCACAAAGGGATGCTTGGGCCCGAGCGGCTCGTTGAAGTTCTGAAGGATCAGCACGTCCGCGCCGCACAGGTAGCTCAGCGCGTTGCCCTCCATCTCGTGCACCTCATAGCGCTCGTCCTCGGCCAGCATCTCCCGGATCCGCGGCCTGGAGTCACAGACGACGACCTGTATCTTCTCGGGGTGCTCGGGCACAAGCTCGGTCAGGCCCAAGGTGTCCGGCGTCTCGCGCCGCTCATGCTGGGCCGCGAAGCGCCCCTGGGCGATGGCCTCATTCGCCCACGCGAACCACTTGAAATAGTCCGCGTGATCTTCCTGGTACTTGGGGCCCTCGTAGAAGATCCAATAGCCATCGGTGACCTCGGAGATCATCACCGCGTTCTTGCCGGAGAACTCGGGGTCCGCGCCCCTGACCGCCGGGTCAATGCCCCCCGCGTAGATGAAGGGGCCGCCCATTGCCTTCGCGGCCTCCTGGCGCTCAGAGAGCCTCTTGAGGTTCGCCTCCAAGGCCTCCGCGTGCGCCAAGAAGCCGCCGGAGCGTCCGTAGGTGCAGGCGTCCGCGAGGATAAGCGGTGCCTGCTCGGTGGCCCACTCCGGGTAGCAGGCCTCGAGCATGAACGGTGTCCCTGGTGCGGGATAGATACAGAGTTGGAACTTCGGATCGTGCTCGTCCACCGCCTCGCGCAGGGCCCGGCAGCGCTCGCGCCAGTGGTTGATCTGGAACTCCGAGAACTCCTCGTGCAGATCCTGCTGCTCCAGCCACCGCTTGCGACCGGGGAGCGTGAGCGCCGGCAGCTCGATGCCCTTTGCCTGCGCGAACTTGCTCAGGATGAGGTCATCGTAGGAGAGAGAGTAGCAGTTGCCGGACCCGCCGGGTGAGTAATTCTCGTAGTCGAGGAAGACGCCCATCAGATGCTGGTTCTCGGCGCTCATCTTCGCATACTCGATGATGTATCTGTTGGTCCACTCCCAGAACTCATCCGAGTTCGGACTCCACAGCTCCTGCTCGTTCCCGCCCTCCCAGACGAGCTTTTTGCCCTCGGCCTCTGCCCCATCGGGCACCCGCAGTGTCCCGCGCATCCAGGGCATATGATAGATCCCGTACTTCGCACACCACTCCGTCACCTGGCGGACCGCCTCCAGGTCGTCGTACCCACGTCGCGGGGAGAAGACGTTGAAGCCCGCCTGGGCGGCCTCCTCGATCATCCACTCCTCGGTCTTCCAGCCGGCCTCGGGCTGCATGACCTTGTCCACGAGGATCGTCAGCTTCACGCTGCGGCCCAGCTCGTCACGCTCTGCGGCGCACGCGGGCGTCCCTGCCAGGCTCACGAAGATCACTGTAGCCATGCATACCATCGTCACGCGGATCATTGTCCCGCTCCCTCCTGCGTCTTTTGCCGTTCCCCATCCCCTATTCCCCATCGCCTGTCGTTTGAAACGGTTCGAGTTCAGGCACAGAGGGCTCGAACTCCACGCCCTTCTGCTCCAGCTCGTGCTCGATGACCTTAGAGAGCATGCTCTCATCGTAATCCCTTTGCCCGGGCGGGCCCTGGAAGGTCACCATGTTGAAGTCCCCCACCCCCGGCACCTTCTTGACCACCTCTCCGTTGATGGCAATGCCGGAGCGGCAGCCCAGCCGCAGCTCGTGAGTGCGCTCCTCGTTCTCCTTCACAGAGGTCGGCTTGAAATCCACGCGCACGTGGGGCGCGTATTCATCTGCGATCTTCGTCATAAGCGGCTCGAACTCGGTCATGCACTCGTTATCGGTCTCGTAGAAGACTTCGAGGCGCACCGGGGCATCCTCCGGCCCCAGGACCTCGGGCGGCTTAGCGAGCTCACCCTCGGACTGCTCCTGTTCGTCGTCGTGGCCGTGGTCATGCAGGTCTCGCCCGACGCCTCTGGCGGCAAGTTGAGTGGGGTCCATATTGATGGCGTAGTTGAAGATGGCCACGAGGGCTATCAGGACGATCACCGCGATCACGTATGTGGTCTTGCTCATTGACGCACCTCAGACAGGGGGTCGGGCTTTCCAGGCCCGACTTCGCCGTGCTTCTATCCCCGACATCTTAACATTCGCGCCTGGGGCCCAGGTTCCTTTGCGCAGAGCCCCTGTATCTGCGCTGGATGTACCCTCTCCCCCATCCCCTGCCGTTCTCTGCGTTCTCTG
>CBFDBV010000145.1:0-10506 GCA_965603135.1 uncultured bacterium | reverse complement strand
GACGCTGAGCTTGGCGGAGGAGCGATCGTGCAGTGATGGCCTGGCCCGAAGACGCGCTGCTGATGATCCCGGGGCCGACGAACTTGCCGGATGAGGTGCGGGAGGCGCTCGCCCAACCTAGCGTCTACCATCGGGGCGAGCGCGCGGCGGAGCTGCTTGAGAGCTGCACCGACGGCCTGCGCCGGGTCTTCGGCACCCAGGGCGATGTGCTCATCCTCACCTGCTCGGGGACGGGGGGCGTGGAGGCGGCCGTTGCCAACTTCCTGTCGCCCGGCGACCGTGTGCTCTGCGTGCAGGCGGGCAAGTTTGGCGAGCGCATGGGCGAGATAGCCGAGGCCTTCGGCGCTGAGGTCAGCCGGTGCGGCTTCGAGTACGGACGGGCGGCAGACCCGGAGGTCGTTCGCGCCCAGTTGACAACGGGCGATTTCCGCGCCCTGCTGTGCGTGCACAACGAGACCTCGACGGGCGTCATGCATGACGTCGCGTCGCTGGCGGCAGTCGCCCGCGAGGCCGGATGCCTGATAATCGTGGACTGCATAAGCTGCCTGGCCGGAGTGCCCGTGCTGGCCGACGCGTGGGGGCTGGATGTCGTGGTGGGCGGGTCGCAGAAGTGCCTGATGCTGCCGCCAGGGATGGCCTTCGTTGCGGTGGGCCCCGAAGCGTGGGCCGCGGCGGAAGCGGCGACGATGCCGAAGTACTACTTCGACCTGCCCGAGGCGCTCGATTCACTGAGCAAGGGGCAGACGCCGTACACGCCGAACGTGAGCCTGCTGGTGGCGCTGGAGGCTGCGCTGCGGCTCATCGAGGCCGAGGGCCTGGCGGCCGTGTTCGCGCGGCACAAGGCGATGGCCAAGGCGGTGCGCGCCGCGATGGAAGCTGCGGGCCTGGAGCTTTTTGCCGACCCTGAGCACGCGAGCAACACTGTCACCGCGGTGCGCTCACCGGAGGGCGTTGACAGCGTGGAGCTGGTGCGCAACATCTGGGAGCGGCATCGGGTGCTGATCTCGGGCGGGCAGGGCGAGCTGAGGGGCAGGATCTTCCGCATTGGGCACATGGGGGTGGTGCAGTTGCCGCACGTGCTGCGGACGGTGGAGGCGGTGGCGGATGGGCTGACGCGGCTCGGATACGCGTGCGACGCGGCAGTGATGCAGGAGGCAGCCAAGTTCGCGGCGGCAAACGCGGGGTAACGGGGAAAAGGGCAAGGCAAACCGCAGACACGCATAGAGCGCAGAGAACGACAAGGCCAACGGCGGACAGGTGAGGGCACCTGTGCCACCATGAGGCTGTGATGTTCTGCGTCAGCAGCCAGGTGCTGGTAGGGTATGAGCAAGATAGTGGTGTGCGATCTGATAGCTGAAGAGGGCCTGGAGCTGCTGCGTGAGGCGGGCGAGGTCGTGACCGCGTACGGCGTCGGGCGCGATGAGTTGAAAGAGGCTGCCCGCGAGGCTGACGCGCTCATCGTGCGCAGTGCGACGCAGGTGGACGCGGAGGTCATCGCGGCGGGGCAGCGGCTGCGCGTGATAGCGCGGGCGGGCGTGGGCGTTGACAACATTGACGTGGACGCCGCGACGCGGCGGGGCATCGCCGTGGTCAACGCGCCCACGGGCAATACCATCGCGGCGGCCGAACACGCGATGGCGCTGATGCTGGCGGCCGCGCGCCGCATTCCGTCAGCCGACGCGGCCCTCAAGGCCGGCCGGTGGGCGAAGAGGGAGTCCGTGGGCCGGCAGCTCTACGGGAAGACCCTCGGCATCATCGGGCTGGGGAAGATCGGAGGCGAGGTGGCCAAGCGCGCGCGGGCGTTCAATATGCGGCTGCTCGGCTACGATCCCTACGTGGCGCCCGAGAAAGCAGAGGAAGCGGGCGTTGAGCTGACGGAGTTGGGCGCTCTGCTGGCCGAGTCGGATGTCGTCAGCCTGCACGCGGCGCTGACCGACGAGTCGCGCCATCTCATCGGCGCCGAGCAACTCGCGCGGATGAAACCGGGCGCCGTGCTGGTCAACTGCGCGCGCGGCGGGCTGGTGGAGGAGAAGGCTCTGCTGGAGGCGCTGAAGTCCGGGAGGCTGGGCGGCGCCGCGCTCGATGTGTTTGAGGATGAGCCGCAGCCGGAGCCGGAGCTGGTCGGCCTGCCCAACGTGATCGCGACGCCCCACGTGGCAGCCTCCACCGAGGAGGCGCAGATCGAGGTGGCCAGAGAAGCGGCCCGGCAGGTCGTGGATGTGCTCGCGGGTCGTCCGCCGCGCTGGCCGGTCAATGTGCCGGCGCTGCCTGCCGAGGACCTGGAGCTGGTCCGGCCCTTCCTGGAGCTTGCCGAGAGCCTGGGACGCCTTCACGCCGCGCTGCTGCGTGGCGCGCCGCGCACCGTGGACCTCGACCACCAGGGCAGCCTGCCGCGGGAGCGCCTGCGGATCGTCAGCGGGCACTTCCTGGTCGGCCTGCTCGCGCGGATCGTGGACGAGCCGATCAACTACGTGAACTCGCCCGTGATCGCCAGGGAGCGCGGCATCCGGGTGCGGGAGGGCCTGGCGCCGGACTCGGGCGGGTACTCCGAACTCGTGCAGACCAGCGTCGGGGAGGACAGCAGCGTGACGACCGTGGCGGGCGCCCTGCTGGATCGGAGCCAGGCGCGGATCGTCGAGATGGACGGCTTCGGCCTGGACCTGACGCCGCGCAACTTCGTAGTGCTGGTCTGGAACCGCGAGCCTGACAAGCCCGGCTTCGTCGGCACCATCGGGAAGGTGCTCGGCGCGGCTGGCATCAATATCCTCAGCATCCAGGTAGGGCACGAGGTGGTGGACGCCCAGGGGCTGATGGCCGTGACCGTAGCCGAGCTCGTCGGGGCGAAGGTGCTGGATGAGGTCGCGCGCCTGCCGGGCGTGGCGAGGCTGGTGACGGTGGACTTCGGCGGCTGACAGGGGCGCACGCACGGCGAGCACTCTCATTCCCGTAGGTCGGGCTTTCCAAGCCTGTCCGCCGTAGCCTTGGCGAAGGCGGGCCCGACTCGTTCAAGGAGAAAGCACCGACGGAGGCGGGCAACAATGCCCAACCTGCGGAAGGCAAACTGACATGCGAATCCTCGTGACGAACGATGACGGAGTGCACTCGACCGGGTTGCTGGAGGTGGCGCGAAGCCTCAGCGAGGTGGGCGAGGTCTGGGTGATCGCGCCCGAGCGCGAGCAGAGCGCAGCGGGCCACGGCATCACGCTGCACAAGCCGCTGAGGATGAACGAGGTGCGCCTGGATGCGCCCGTGCAGGCGGCCTACGCGACCAACGGCACGCCGGCTGACTGCGTGATCCTGGCCGTGGCCAGCGATCTGCCGGCGCCGGAGATGATCGTGGCGGGCATCAACGGCGGGGCGAACCTGGGAGAGGAAGTGCTGTACTCGGGCACGGTGTCGGCGGCGATGGAGGGCAGCTTGCAGGGCATCACCTCGTTTGCGGTGTCGGTGACCTCGTACGTGGACTGCATCTTCGAGCCGGCGGCGAGCTTCGCCGCCTGCCTGGCTGAGCGGCTCGCCGATGAGAAGCTCCCGGCGGAGACGTTCCTGAACGTGAACCTGCCCAACGTCCCGACCGACCAGTTGGGCCCGGCGGTGGTGACGCGGCTGGGCCGGCGCACGTATCACAACCTCCTGGAGCGGCGGGTGGACCCGCGCGGCAAGCCGTACTACTGGTTCTCGGGCGACCCTCAGGAGCGCGATGCCAGCGAGGATACCGACATCGGCGCCATCGCGGCGGGCAAGATCTCAGTCACGCCGGTGCACTTCGACCTGACCAGCCACCAGGTCACGAGCGAGTTGGCCGCGCTGCTGGACGGAATCGTGGAGTGAATCCGATGCCGGCGGGGCCGGAGCCGTCATACCTTGGGCTTGATGAGTCGGGCGAGCTTGCCGAACGGGCCGCAGCCGCCCGCGAGATGCTGTCAAGGTGCCGGCTGTGCCCGCGCGAGTGCGGCGTCAACCGGCTGGACGGGGAGACGGGCTTCTGCGGCGGCGGGGAAGAGGCGCTGGTGGGGAGCGTGAGCGCGCACTTCGGCGAGGAGCGACCGCTGGTCGGGGTCGGTGGCTCGGGCACCATCTTCCTGGCGGGCTGCAACCTGGGCTGCCTGTTCTGCCAGAACTACGAGCTGAGCCACTTGGGGATGGGCAGGGAGGTTGGCCGGGGCGAGCTTGCGAATATGATGCTGCAACTGCAACGCGCCGGGTGTCACAACATCAACTTCGTGACGCCGACGCACTTCATGCCGCAGATCCTGGCGGCGGTCGGCGCGGCCATCGAACGCGGGCTGACGGTGCCGCTCGTCTACAACTGCGGGGGATATGAGTCGCTGGAGGCCCTCAAGCTGCTTGATGGCGTCGTGGACATATATATGCCTGACGCCAAGTACTCCAACTCGGCAGCGGCCGAGGAACTCTCAGGAGCGCCCGACTACCCGGAGCGGATGCGGGCGGCGATAGCGGAGATGCACCGTCAGGTCGGCGACCTGGTCATCAGCGACGAAGGGCTGGCGGTGCGAGGTCTGCTGGTGCGGCACCTGGTGCTGCCCGAGGACCTGGCGGGGACCGCGGAGGTCATGCGCTTCCTGGCCTCGCTGAGCCGGGATACCTATGTGAACGTGATGGCGCAGTACCGGCCATGCTTCCGGGCGAATGAGCATCCGCCGATGGATCGGCGGATCACGATGCAGGAGTACCGGGAGGCGGTGCAGTTGGCCCTGGACGCGGGCCTGCACCGCCTGGACGAGCGCCCGCTGGCGTGGCTGAGGTAGGATAGGGCCGGAGGGCGGCCAGCGGACGGGGCCGGTCGTTGGTGGACGAACTGACGCGGACGGGAGGCGAGCCGTGATGGCGGAGTTCAAGAAGACGCTTGCCGAGATGGGACGTCAGGTCGCGCGATGGGCGAAAACCGGGGGCAGCAGCGCCGCAGAATGGTGGGACGAGAAGAGCGCGATCCAGAAGCGCGCAGCCCAGATGCGCAAGCTCAACAGACAGAGGCGAGAGGTGACCGTTCGCATCGGCTCCAAGGTGTACACGCTCCATCGGCGCGGGAAGGTCAGGAACCGGGACTTGCTGGCCGACTGCCAGAAGATTGACGAGGTTGACGCGGAGGTAGAGCGCCTGAAGGCGGAGATAGAAGAGATCCGGAAGCGTAAGCAGCAGGCGCCGACCGAGCCGGCGGAGCTTGAGGATCACTCGCCCGTGGTGGATGAGAGCGACATTGAGGAGAGGGTCGCGATCGAAGTCGAGGAGCCCGGCGAGGAGGAAGAGGTGGTGGAGGCTGAGACGGAGACCGGGGAAGAGGGCGAAGAGCCGGAAGCGGTGAGCGAGGAAGAGCCGGACGAGACCGAGGCACCGGGTGGCTTTGCGCCTGGCTAGAGCCGGATAGCTGGGCGAGCAGGGCCCAAGAACGCAGCAATGCGCGGAGAAACGAGATGACAAAGTACTGCTTCGTCACGGGGGGCGTGGTGTCGGCCATCGGCAAGGGCATATCCTGCGCCTGCATCGGGCGCCTGCTCAAGAGCCGCGGCTACAAGGTCGCGATGCTCAAGATTGACCCCTACATCAACGTGGACGCGGGGCTGATGAACCCCTTCCAGCACGGCGAGGTCTTCGTCACCGACGACGGCGCTGAGACCGACCTCGACCTGGGGCACTACGAGCGCTTCGTGGACGAGCCGCTCAGCCAACTGTCCAACGTAACCACCGGCGGCGTCTACGGCAGCGTGATCGAGAAGGAGCGGGACGGGGACTACTACCTGGGTCAGACCGTGCAGGTGATCCCGCACATCACCGACGAGATCAAAGAGCGCATCAGGGAGTGCGCGCAGGAGCGCGAGGCTGATGTCTGCATCACGGAGATCGGGGGGACCGTGGGTGATATCGAGGGCCAGCCCTTCCTGGAGGCGATCCGTCAGATGCGCATCGAGGAGGGGCGGGACAACACCTGCTATGTGCATGTGACGCTGGTGCCGCACCTGGAGACGGTCGGTGAGCTCAAGACCAAGCCCACCCAGCACTCGGTGCGCGAGCTGCGCAGCGTCGGCATTCAGCCGGACCTGCTCATCGTGCGCACCAGGTACCCGCTGACCGCGGAGCTACGGCGCAAGTTGTCGCTATTCTGCGACGTGCCGGACCACAACATAATCGAGGGCCTGGACATAGAGAAGTCCCTGTATCACATCGCACTCGCGATGGAGGAGCAGGGCCTCGGCGACCTGGTGACGGCGGAGCTTAACCTCCCGCGGCGCGAGGCGGACCTCAGTGAGTGGCGCGAGATGTGCGAGCGCGTCGTCTCGCCCTCCCGCGAGACCACGATCGCCATGGTCGGCAAGTACATGGACCTGCATGACGCCTACCTGTCGGTCACGGAGGCCCTCACCCATGCGGGCATCGCCAACGACGCGCGCGTCAACATCAAGTACGTGGACTCGGAGAAGATCGAGGAGGAGGGCCCGGAGAGTTACTTGAGCGACGTGTCGGGGGTGCTGGTGCCCGGCGGCTTCGGGGACCGCGGGATCGAGGGGAAGGTAGCCGCTGCGGGCTATGCGCGCGAGAGGAAGATCCCGTACCTGGGCCTGTGCCTGGGCTTGCAGGTGGCGGTGGTTGAGTTCGCGCGCAATGTCTGCGGCCTGGAGGGCGCCGACTCCACGGAGTTCGATGAGGACAGCCCGCATCCGGTCATCATCTATCTCAAGGAGCAGGAGTACATCACGGAGCTGGGCGGGACGATGCGGCTGGGGGCGTATCCGTGCGCCATCAAGCCGGGGACGCTCGCCGAGCGGTGCTACGAGAGCACGGAGATATCGGAGCGGCACCGGCATCGCTACGAGGTGAGCAACGCGTATCGCGACAGGCTGGCGGAGGGCGGGCTGGTGTTCTCGGGCACCTCACCGGAGGGCGACCTGGTGGAGATGATCGAGTTGCCGGAGCATCCGTTCTTCATCGCTTCGCAGTTTCACCCGGAGTTCAAGTCGCGCCCCAACCGCGCCCATCCGCTCTTCCGCGAGTTCATCGCCGCGGCGCTGGCAAAGGGCGCGTAGCCACCGACCCCGGCTCATTCCCGCCTTGGCGCAGACCATGACGCTGCCCCCGGTCAGTGCGCAGGGCACACAGCACCAGAGAGGCGACGCGAAATCCATGTCATTGCTGGATGAACTGAACGAAGAGCAACGGGAAGCCGCGGAGACCATCGAGGGGCCGGTGCTCATTTTTGCCGGGGCGGGCTCCGGTAAGACGCGCGCGCTTACCTACCGCATCGCCCATATGATCAAGGGCCGCAACATACCCCCCGAGCGCATCCTCGCCGTCACCTTCACCAACAAGGCCGCCGATGCGATGAAAGAGCGCATTGACCGGCTCATCGGCAAGCAGGCCAAAGGCGTCTGGGCCGGCACCTTTCACTCCATGTGCGCGCGCATCCTGCGTATTGACGGGGCGAAGATCGGCATACCCGCCGAGTACTCCATCTTCGATGAGGCCGACCAGCTTGCCGTCGTCAAGGATGTGCTGGCCCGATCCGAGCGGGCGGTCGAGGACGCGGTCCGGACGGCGCGCGCCAAAGACGCTGAAGAGCAGGATGAGGACCAGCGGGAGTGGACCGCGCGCGATGTGCTCGATGAGATAAGCTCGGCCAAGAACGAGTTGATGGGGCCGGATGAATACCGGCGCACCAGGAAAGGTCGCTTCGAGCAGAAGGTCGCCATCGTATACAGGCAGTACCAGGATCGGCTGGAGCGCAACAAGGCGCTGGACTTCGATGACCTGCTGATGAAGACCGTCGAGTTGCTGGACAAGGAGGAGGGCGTGCGCGAGAAGTACCAGCGGCGATTCCGCTACGTCCTGGTGGACGAGTACCAGGACATCAACCACGCGCAGTTCCGCTTCGTGCAACTGCTCGCCGAGAAGCACGGGAACCTGTGCGTGGTCGGCGACGACGATCAGAGCATCTACGGATGGCGCGGGGCGAACGTGCGGATCATCCTGGACTTCCAGGAGCACTTCCCGGACGCGAAGGTCATCAAGCTCGAGCGCAACTACCGCTCGACGGGCAAGATCATCGAGTGCGCCTGGGAGGTGATCAGGCAAAACGAGAACCGCGCGGATAAGAGGCTGTGGACGCACAACCCGCCGGGGGATAACTTGGTGCTGTATGAGGCGATCAACGAGGAGGAAGAGGCGGAGTGGGTCGCGCAGACCATTGCCGACCAAGTCAAGCGGAAGCTGGCGAGATACGGTGACTATGCGGTGCTCTACCGCGTGAACGCGATGTCGCGCAACTTCGAGCAGGAGCTGGCGCGGCTGGGGATGCCCTACGAGATCATCGGGGGCGTGCGCTTCTACGAGCGGGCCGAGATCAAAGACGCCATCGCCTACCTGCGGGCGATCTTCAACCCGGCCGACGACCTGTCGCTGAGGCGGATCATCAACCGGCCGCGGCGGGGCATCGGCGATACCACGGTGGGGGAGCTGACCAGCATCGCGATGCGTGACCAGGTACCGCTGCTCGACGCCTGCCGCATCTTCGCCGCCGATGAGGATCGCCGGCCGCGCGCGCGTCATGCTGTGCGGGATTTCTATGACATGATGGCGCGCCTGCGGGCGCGAGCCGAGCATGCGAGCCTGCGGGACCTGGTGCGCGCGGTCGTCGAGGATACGGATATGATCGGCGCGCTCAAGGCCAGCGGCAATGCCGAGGATGCCGGGCGGGTGGAGAACCTCCAGGAGTTCGTGACCGTGGCCGCGGCCTTCGAGCGACGCAACCCCGAGGCGGGACTGGCGGAGTTCCTGGAGCACATCGCGCTCATCTCGGACATAGATCAGGCCGAGGAGCTGGACGGCGCGGTCTCGCTGATGACGCTGCACAGCGCCAAGGGGCTGGAGTTCCCCGTGGTCTTCATCGTCGGGATGGAGCAGGGGATGTTCCCGCACGAGCGCTCGATGGGCGACGAGTTCGAGATGGAGGAGGAGCGGCGGCTGTGCTACGTGGGGATGACGCGGGCGGAGAAGATGCTCTATCTCAGCCACGCCTTCCATCGGACGGTCTTCGGCGAGACGCGGCGGCAGATTGCGTCGCGCTTCCTGTCGGACCTGCCGGAGGAGCTGGTGGACCGGCGGCAGCAGCTCTCCGAGGCAAGCCAGCCGAGGATGCTCGTCAGCGAGGAGAAGGTCTTGGAGGAGCCGACCGGAGGCAGGCGGCTGGATGTGACGGAGATACTGGCGCGCGCCAAGCGGCGCGCGACGGCCGCGGCAGCGGAAGAGGATCAGGGCGAAGAGACAGCGGCGGTCGCGGAGACCGAGCAGAGCGAGAGCGACCAGGTGCCCGTTTTCGCCACGGGCGACAACGTCAAGCACCCCAAGTTTGGACGCGGCACCGTGGTAACGACCAAGGGCGAGGGCACGAAGGCAATCGTCACGGTCGCCTTCCGCGACGGCGGCGGGGTGAAGAAGCTAGTGGCGGCGCAGGCGAAGCTGACCAAGGTGTGAGGACGAGGGCCGACGGCCAACAGGCGAGGGCGCCTGTGCCAGGGTGGGGGCGCCCGCTCAACTCTCGTTGAACCACGCGTCAATGTGCCGCTCGGGATCGTAGGGCTTGCCGACGATGTCGGGCCGGCCATCGCCGGTCAGGTCAGCCACCTTTGCCTCGTGAGTGGGCACGCCCCGCTCGATGACGACCTCCTCGAAATCCCCGCCGCCGCGATTGAGGTAGATGATCAGCCTCGGCTCCGGGTTCTTCCCCAGGCCCATCTCGCCCACGAAGATGTCAGGCAGACCGTCGCCATCGAAGTCAGCGATCTCCAGGCTGTGCGGGTGGAAGAGATCATCGCACAGGACGCGAGGCTCCCAGGCCGGCGGCGCACACCAGGCCAGGCGAGCCGGATGGGTCTCGCCCTCGGACAGGACGATGTCCAGGCGGCCCTCGCCATCGAGGTCGGCGACCGCCACGCGCGTCTTGTCGAACTCGGGCGCGAAGGGCTCGCTCTCCCAGGGCTTGCCCGGCGCGCCGGTCGGGCGGAAGATGTTCGGCCCCGCAATGACCTCGTTGCGGCCGTCATCGTCCAGGTCCACGATGGCCAGGCCCTCGACGTCCGGCACGTCGTCTGCAATCAGATGGTAGCACTCGCGCGGCCAGGGCTCCACGCGCGGGTCAGGCGGGACATCGTAGTACGCGAGGACGCCGCTCCTCTGCGAGAGGAACACGATCTCGGGCTGGCCGTCGGCGTCAACGTCGCCCGCGGCCTGGTCGTGGTACTTCTCGAAGCGGTTCTCGATGACGCGCTTCGGCCAGGCATCGGTGGGGTCGGGCGGGCACTCGAACCAGTAAAGGTCGTGGCCGCCTATCTGCTGCCCGGCCACGACGTCGAGGCGGCCGTTGCCCGTGATGTCGAGCACCACGCCGCCGGCCTCGAGGTTGGGAGCGGAGGCCATGAGGTGGCGCGTCCAGGAGGGGTTCTCGTACCAGAAAAGGTTGGGGTCGCCCTCCTTGCCGCCGATGATGATGTCGGTGCG
>CBFDBV010000144.1:0-10507 GCA_965603135.1 uncultured bacterium | reverse complement strand
GAGACCTACGACTTCCTGCGCGAGCTGACCTTCGAGTATCCGCAGCGCCAGGCGGAGTACTGGAGCCGGGACTACTCGTCTGAGGAGGCGTACCTTGCCTCGGTCGAGCCGAACCGCCAACGGTGGCTGGAGGCGGTGGGGGACTTCGGCCCGCCCGATGAGGAGATGGCGCCGGAGGTCGAGCCCTTCGCCGAGAACGAGGACTTCAGGGCCGAGTGGGTGACGATCAACCTGTACGGGAGTCTGCGCGGGCGGGGGGTCGTGGGAGTGCCGAAGGCCGGCAGCCCGCCGTACCCGGTCATCATCTGCCAGCACGGGATCGGCAGCTCGCCTGAGAAAACCTTCGGTTTCGGAGACGAGGGGAGCTTGTACCACAGCTACGCCCAGCGCTGTCTGGAGGCGGGCTTCGCCGTGCTGTCGCCGATGAACATCACGGAGGGCCCGCCACGGGCGCAGTACACACGCATGGCGCTGATGCTCGGCAAGAGCCTCTGGGGCCTGGAGATCGCCAAGATCAAGCGCCTGATTGACTACTGCGAGACGCGCGAGGAGCTGGACGCGCGCCGGCTGGGGATGTGGGGCATCAGTCTGGGAGGCTCTTACACGAGCTTCACCACGCCGCTGGAGCCGCGCATCAAGGCGGCCATCATCTGCGCGTGGTTCAACCATCGGCTCAACAAGATGGTCGTCCAGGACCCGCGTCACTCCTGCTTCCTGCACACCACCGAGGAGCACATCTTCGTCCCGGGCTGGCTGCGCGAGTTCACCGACTCCGACCTCATCTCGCTCATCTGCCCGCGACCGGTGATGTCACAGACCGGCAAGTGCGACGGCATTTCCTGGTGGCCGTGGGTGTTGGAGGAGTTCGAGGCGACGCGCGAGCACTACGAGAAGCTGGGGATCGCCGACCGCGTCGAGTTGGACCTGCACGAGGGCGGGCACGAGATACGCGTGGAGACGGGCCTGGACTTTATGCGCAAGTGGCTGTAACGGCGGCGAATGGGGAATGGGGGACGGCAAGGGCAGGGGGGAAACGCTGTGAGGAGAGGGCGCCCTGTCCCGCGTAGTCTCGCAAAGCGGGACGAAGGGCGAAGCCTTGGCGAAGCCGGGTCCGCCTCTGCTGGTTCTCCCGTGACTTCCCTTCCCAGAGAGGGACCAGGGTTTTCAGCCCGTCCCGGTACCTCCCGCCCGGACCTTACGGGGTCAGGTTGATCCAGCGCCAGTCCGTCGCGGGACCGGCGTGAATCACGTTGCCACGCTCGTCGACCGCGATGACGCGATTCGTCGCCTTGTCCTCGATCACGAGGAAGCCGGGGAACGACTGGTCCAACTCGACGGTTCAGTTCGCGAGGACCATCTTGCCCGGCTGGGCGTAGGCCCGCAGGGGCGTCGAGGCCGCGTTGTCCCAGTCCGTGCTGTAGCAGCCGAGGTCCTCGAAGCGCCCCGTGGAGTAGCCCAACCACTCCTGTGTCCCGCGCATGAAGAGAAGGACATCCGAGTCCAGCGGGATGGAGACACCGGTCGATCCGTCGCTACGCAGCAGCGTAAAGGTCGTGGGGCCGGTCCGGACGATGCGCCAGCAGCGCCACGCGACGCCCTCATTGACCTGGAGGGTGTCCAGCCACACCTTCTCGCCCTCCTGGGCGTCATCATCGTACCGCTGCTGGTTCTGGCCGTATGGGTCGTAGCTGTACTCCTCCCCCTCCTCGAGGACCTGGGCGGGGCCCCCGAGCCGCATATTGGCGTACTGCTCGTCCCAGTGCAGGGTCACGCCCTCGCAGACGAAGTCGTCGTAGCCGCCGTCGCCCAGCTTGAGCGAGGCGATCGTGACGACGTAATGCCCAGCGGGTATGGCCACGGGCCCGATAGCCACGATGAGCGATTTTGCTACGCCAGTATGAAGCCGGCCTGCTGGTCGCCCACCGTCACCACTCCGAAGCGGGTGTCCGGAGGCTGCGGTCGTCCGCCCACGCCGTAGAGCATGTCGATCCCGACGCGCACCCAGACCGTCTTCTGCACGGAGAATGGGATGCTCCACTTCGGCCCAACCACCTGGTTCTGCGCGACGATCTCCAGGTCCGTGGTCGCCCCATAGTCGTCGTCCCCGATGTGGTAGGTGCCCTTGTCCAGGTAAGCCGCGTAGGGGGTCTCCTGTCCCCACCCGAGGCCACCATACAGCGCCAGCGTCACCGCACACACAAGCGTCTCGCGGTGCCTGATCTCGTCTCCCCCTCTTGCGAGTATGTCCCGTTCTTCGTAGCAAAGTACGGCGGTTCTCTTATCCTCCGACGTTCAGGCTGCCATCACCCGCTGGCGGCCTCGTACGGAAGTCCCAGGGCTCCCGCATGGATGCTCTTGCTCGCGGGCACTACGATCCGTTGTCGCGCACGGGGCCCTAATCGCAGCGGGGCGCTGCCCCGCAAGCTGCTGGTACGTCTGGCCGGGCGCGCTGCACGCGGGGGAACAAGTGACTGTCGTCCTACTCATGCAGCGGGATGTCGAACCAGTCGGCGAACCACACCACTGGAACGCGCCAGGCCCCTCGTCCCGCTATCGAGCCATCCCACGGGCTTCGCCCACCGCGCGGCAGCGCCTGGGGCGGAACCACACCCCGTGCCAGGCGCAGGTTGAGCACGTAGCCGTAGGTCCGCACCCCCTGCGGATGCCGAAGCCAGGAGCCGCCGACCCACGTTCCGTCCGCCCGCTGCTCCTTGAGTTCCTCCAGCACTGCCTGAGCTTGCGATCGGCAGGAGCCGGCCGCCGACTTGCGCCGCTGCGCGTAGTCCTCCGCGCCGAGTTCAACGCTCCCGACGAAGCTCTGCCGGAACTCCTCGGGGCCCAGCTCATTATACTGGGTCAGGGTGCGCTCGAGATGGGTGAGTTGGAGCTTCTCTCTGCTCGGCTTGGGCGCCTTGGGGTCGTTGGGATCTATCTTGATGGTCTCGAACTCTGTGCTGTAGACGGGCGTTCCGTCCGGCAGGTACTGATAGTACCATCCGCCCTCGGGCCCGGGGACCTCCACCGCCCGATACCAGTCGTAGGTCTCCTGGAGCAGGTTCATGTAACGCTCGTTGCCGGTCATCAGGTACATCCACACGCACATCGGGTGGATGAAGCGATTGACGACCCGGGGCGAGATGACCGGAGCCTCGAAGCCTCGCGCCCACACGGGCTTGTTCTCGTGATCGTATTGCTGGCACCAGCCGCGCACCTCGCCCTCGCCGATCTGCGTGTCGAACAGCCACTGGCCGATGCCCGCGATCCCCTTGCTGCCCTCGGGGCCCTTGAGGTACTTCTCGTCCCCGGTGAGCAGGTACATCGTCATCATCATCCGCATCGGGTCCGAGGTCGCGCAATCGTTGTACTCGCAGCCGTACTCGACGCCTCGCTGACCGGTAGTTCGTCCCGCGCCCTTCGCGGTGTCATAGGTCCCCGGCCAGCTTCCGTTGGGATTCTCGATGGCGAGCAAGAAGTCGGCGCACTTGGTCGCCGCGTCGCGATACCTTTGATCCCCTGTCACGCGGTGTGTATAGAGCATTAGCAGCCATCGTTGGCTCTGATAGCCATCCTGGATGCGCGCCGAGTTCGTTGCGCCTGCGGGGGCCACGCGCCCGGACTCGTCAACGAGATAGTCCTGGTACCAGTAGCCCAGCTCGTCCTGCCCCCGCAAGAAGAACTCGCCGGTGTTCTTGGCCACCTGGAGCCACCTTTCGTCCCCGGTGTACTCGTAGGCTCGCAGGAAGTAGTTGGCAAGCTGGGCGGAGGAGCCGTATTTGTTGCTCACGCGTCGCCTGTCCACCGGGCGGCCGGTCCAGTCGAGTGACAATCCGTTCGGCGCGATCTGCGGGGAGATCCAGTCGCCCCACGCCCCGCCGATCTGGAGGTCGCTCCACTTGTCCAGCCATCTCTGCAAGGCGTCCTCGGCCGCGAGCGACAGCTCGAGGTCTATCTCGCCGATGTCGAGGGGGTCATGGCCGGCCTCCCGGCGGGCCAGCGTCTCGTCCGAGATGTGCAGGTCATCAACCAGCCCGCCGAACGCATAGAACTCGTTGGCGTGCGCGTAGTGCCCGTACCAGTGCGTATTGCCGATCTGAAGAGCGACAAAGGGTAGAGGGCTGCTGCCCGCCGCCAGCGTGGCCCGCTGCCCCTGTCCGTCCAGGCAGAGCCACAGTTCGGGGGCCCGGCCCGTGAAGTCCCACGAGAAGGCCAGGTGATGCCAGCTCTGCGGGTCGAGGTCAGCAGTCGGCACCGCCAGGTCGGCGGACGCGCCGCCCGTCACCGTCAGGTGGAAGGCGTTATCCTCACCGCGCTTGGTCAGATCCACCGTCATCGCCGCTCTGGGCCCGCCCGGCATAGCGCGCCGGGGAGTCAGGTGGAAGAGGCAGTGGTCCTCGCCATCGGCCCAGATGTTGGTCTCGCCGCTCTTCAGCCAACATTCCAGCGTCCCCGCGCGCGGGATCAGGTTGCGCTCCACATTGAAGTACATATTGACCTTCTGGTCCGTGCAATCGAGCGCGTTGCCCCACTTGCCCTCGACCAACTCTTCGCCTGCGGTGAGCGCGCACTTCCCGTTGCCGCGCGCGTAGTCAGCATCACGCGATTCGTCGAAGGAGCAGTAGAACAGCGTGTCCAGACCGCGGCCCCTTGGCCCCTCGGGCAGGGAGGCCATCTTGAACTCCGACGCGCCTGGTGTCACGGTCTCCTCCTCGCCTGCCTGCGCCGCCTGAGCCACGCGGATTCCGCTCACCGGCTCCAGGGCGACCTGAGCGGCTGGTGGTGGCAAGTCTGCCATCTCGTTGAGCTGGCCGACGGCGCCTCGGACCAGGGCGACCTGGTCAATCGCCAGGCCCAGCTCATTCGGGTCGGGTTGCAGTACCACAGCGTACTGGGCGGCTTCCTGCACGCGAAAGACCTGTGTTCGCACCACCCACCTCTCGAATTCGCCGATGGCGAGGCGCGCGCTTCGGCCCGCCACGTCTATGTACAGGGCGTCCTTCGCGGCCGAGGGCGCGAAGGCCCTCAGCACCACCGCGTACGCGCCGGGCTGCAACTGAAGCTGCGCGCCGAGCCGGGCCGCCTCGCTGTCCAGCACGACCGCCGCATCTCCCTGCGCGCCCTCCATCGCTGTCGCCGGGGCGTTCACACAGGTGGGAAGCTGCTCGGCCGCAAGGCAGAAGAGGGTCGTAGCCTCTTCGGCAAAGGCCAGTCCGAATGTCGAGCAGACCGCCAGCAAGACGAGCGAACCAACACCGCCTCGGGACATCGGGGGGTCACTCCCTTGAGCGTGGAATCATGCCGGGGGACTGCCTGCCCGCCGTTTCATTGGCGAAGGCGGGCCCTCGTCCCCCGGAAAGCCTCTGCCAGTTCCCATCGTGCGCACAGGGCGCCTGTTGCCCGCGGTTATCTCGCCTCATCCCGGCCGGTGAGCCTGAATCGAATCCCTCTTATCTCCGGCCAGACATTCCGGCAAGTCGGGCACACCACGAAGCCCTTGCCCGCTCGCTCGCTGCGCTGGACAACGCCGTGGCACATCAGGTTCGGACAGCGCCCTCCGCGCAGTCTCCGATACCGCCGCCAAACCCTGATCAGACGCGACGTGGCGACGATGAAGGCGATCCCGCCGAAGACGATGGCCACGATCCAGTGGATACGCGGCGAGCCCGTCAGAGCCCACAGAACGCCCCCGACCATCGCGCACAACATGAAGGTGATGAGAGGTGTCAGGGCATCAGCCTTTGTGGTCAGCTGCCACATGCCTCGGAACATCTGCCTCGCCCCCTTGGCGAGCAGCGATCCAGTGTGCGACGAGACGGATAGCGTACCTGAGAGACCACTGATCTCGTGGCCCTTTGACACAATAGTTCGACGAAGTGAGGCGAATACCTGCCCGCGCCAGGTAGATTCACAGAATTCCGGTCGGGTGCAACTCAGCTCGCCGGCGGAGCCTGGATGCCGTTTGCCGTCGGTCGTTTCCCGCCTCTCGCCTCCCGCCTCCGCTGTTGCTCATTTCATCTCCCGTAGCCTTGGCGAAGGGGGATGGCTGCTGCCGGCTGTTCTTGTCAGGCGGTGGACCCTGTGGTATACTCGCGCGCGATTTGCGATGGATCACAGAGCACTTCGATGTATCCGGCCAGCGGTCATCGTTTGGCTTGCCGCAGGGGTCACACTCAATGCGGCTGGATGCCTTTTCGGGCGCGCGGCGAGCGGGACCATTGACCAGCTCGTGGTCCTGCAATATCGCTGCAATACGGATGAGAAGCACAACATCGCGCGCGTCTTCGGTCGCGTGAAGAACACCGGCGACAAGCGAGTGCCGCCGGCGGAGGTAATCGCGACCTTGCGCAGCAGGTCGGGGGCAATGAAGGGCGAGAACCGCGTGGCCCTTCCCAGCCTCGAGGGCGGGGAAACCTACGACTTCAGCCTCACCGTCACCATGCACGGGTCCGTAGCCGACGTTGACATACGCGTCGTGCCGGAGGGTTACACGCCCGAGCCGGTCCAGGAGGAGGAATCGTGATGTCAGAGAGCCTGCGCGCGGCGGTGATCGGCGCTTCGGGAATCGGCAAGCATCACGCCAAGTGGCTGGCGTACCTTGGCTGCCGCATGGACGCCTTCGCGGGCACCTCGGCAGAGTCGGTGGCCGCCACCAGTCAAAGCCTCCGGGACCTCTTCGGCTTCGAGGGTGAGGGCTACGTGGGGCTGGACGAGATGTTCGCGGTGGGCCCGTGGGACGTGATCAGCGTCTGCTCGCCGGAGCCGCTCCATCACGAGCACTTCCTGGCCGCCATCGAGCATGGCGCGCATGTGATGTGTGAGAAGCCCCTCGTGTACGACCCTGAGCTGGCGGACGAGGAGTTGCTCGCGATGGGGGAGGAGATGGTCACGGCAGCGCGCGACGCCGGCACGGTTACGGCGGTCAACACTCAGTACGCCGCTGCGGCGCCCGCCTACTACGAGCTGCTGGCAGACCGGGACATCGAAGTCGGGCCCCCGACGAGTTTCTTTATGCAGATGGAGTCGCGGGGAGGGCCGGAGGGAACTGACTACGAGGACATCTGGGTTGACCTGGGCTCTCACCCGCTCAGTGTGCTGATGGGCTTCTGCGGGCCGGGCGAGATGGTCAGTGACAGCGCGCGGTGCGAGGTCTCGCAGAAGCGAGTTGAGGCCCGCTTCGACTACCGCCCCGCTGAAGGTCCGGTCTGTCACGCCGAGATCGTGTGCTGCAACCGTCCCGAGGGCGATCTGGTGCGCCGCCTGGGCATCAACGGGCTGCTGGTTGACTACGAGGGACGCAACGACGAGCACGGCGTCTACCGCGCCTACCTGTCGCACGAGGGAGCCGAGATCGAGGCGCAGGACTTCGCGCACACATCCATTGAGCGCTTCCTGGACGCGGTTCGTGGGCTGGTCCAACAGCCGTTGGCCACGGTCGAAGACGGCCTGTGCAACCTGGAGATGCAGCTTCATCTCCTGAAGATCGCCGACCGAGTGTGATAGCCAACACGTACGGGCTGTCACAACGAAGGAGGACGAGGAAGTGCGCGACATTCTTCCCAATTCCAGCAGCCACGGGCCGCTCTACTCGGCGCTTCAGCAGCTTAATGAGACGGCGAGCCTCATCGGACTGGATGAGGCAACGCTGGCGAAACTGCAGAATCCGAAGCGGACGGTAGTCGTCTCGATCCCGACGAAGATGGATGACGACAGCCTGCGCGTCTTCACCGGATACCGGGTTCAGCACAACATGGACCGCGGCCCGTGCAAGGGTGGCATTCGCTACCACCCGCAGGTGAACCTCGAGCAGATCGTTGCCTTGGCGATGCTCATGACGTGGAAGTGTGCGGTGGTGGACATCCCCTACGGTGGCGCCAAGGGCGGCGCAGTATGCGACCCCAGCGAGATGTCTGCGGACGAACTTGAGCGCCTGACGCGGCGCTATACGACCGAACTCGTTGATGTGTTCGGCCCCGAGAAGGACATCCCGGCCCCCGACATGGGCACCAGCCCCGAGATCATGGCCTGGGTAATGGACACGTACAGTATGAATAGGGGGTATTCGGTGCCCGGCGTGGTAACGGGGAAGCCGCTGGCCATCGGCGGCTGTCGGGGGCGGCGGGAAGCGACAGGACGGGGGTGCACGTTCATCATTCAGGAGGCGTGTAAGCGCCTGGGGATGCAGGTGGAAGGCAGCACCTTGGTGCTCCAGGGGTTCGGCAACGTGGGCTCGGCGGTTGCGGAACTGGCATACCCAAGAGGCGTCAAGATCATCGCCGTCGGCGACGTGTACGGCTCTATCTACAACTCCAACGGCATTGATATCGAGAAGCTGCTGCAACATGCGCGGGAGACCGGCAGCGTGACAGAATTCCCGGAGGCCGAGGCAATCCCCAATGACGAGCTGTTGGCCGTGGACTGCGACATACTGGTGCCGGCGGCCATCGAGGAGGTCATCACCGAGGACAACGCCGACAAGATATCGGCGAAGATCGTGGTGGAGGCCGCGAACGCTCCGACCACCCCCGAAGGCCACCAGATACTCGTCAACAGGGACATCTTCGTAGTGCCTGATATTCTCGCGAACGCGGGCGGCGTGACAGTGTCGTACTTCGAGTGGGTGCAGTCCTTGCAGGCGTACTTCTGGAGCGAGGAACAGGTCAACAGGCAGCTCGAAGAAATCATGGTGAGGGCGTACCACGCAGTGCACGAGGAGGCGGTGGCCCGGGACATTGACATGCGGGCTGCGGCGATGACGCTGGCGGTGGGGAGGGTGGCCCAGGCGATAACCACTCGTGGCATCTACCCGTAGTACGACCAATGAGGGCGTGAGACAGGACCAAAGGGCCGTCCCGCGGCGATACTAGCGGACACCGCCCATCAGGCTGTGCGGGCCTCGGTGCCTCAGACTCAACGGGCCATGCGCGTGGCCTTCAGGGAGCGAATCGCATGGACGATATGCTCGACAACCCCACCCCCGGAGGCACGCTGGAATCGGTGCTCAGGCAGTTCGATGAAGCCGCGGAGCTGGTGGGGCTGGACGAGGGAACGTACAAGAAGCTGCGCAAGCCGGAGCGGATGGCATCCGTGTCCGTACCCACGCTGATGGACGACGGCAGCATCGAGGTGTTCACAGGCTACCGAGTGCAGCACAACAACGACCGGGGCCCGTTCAAGGGCGGCATTCGGTATCACCCCAACGTGAGCCTCGAGGGAATCACCGCGCTGGCGATGCTCATGACCTGGAAGTGCGCCGTGGTGAACATACCCTACGGGGGCGCCAAGGGCGGCGTATGCTGCAACCCCAAGGACATGTCGCTCCATGAGCTGGAGCGGATGACGCGCCGCTTCACCCAGGCCATCGCCGACTGGATCGGCCCCGAGAAGGATATCCCCGCGCCTGACGTCAACACCGACGCCCAGATCATGATCTGGATGATGAGCGAGTACAGCAAGCGTACGGGTTACGGCGTCCCGGGCGTCGTGACCGGCAAGCTGGTGGCTGGGGGCGGCTCACACGGGCGCGATGAGTCCACTGGCCGCGGCTGCGTCATCACTATCCGCGAGGCACTCAAGCGCAGGGGAAGATCCATTGAGGACACAAGCTTCGCCATACAGGGCTTGGGGAACGTCGGCGCCACCGTCGCAAGGCTGGTGGACGAACTCGGCGGGAAGGTGGTCGGCGTGTCCGACTCCAGGGGCGCTGTCGTGAACATGAACGGGCTGTCCGTGCCGGAATTGCTCCGGCACAAGAGGGAGACGGGCCAGGTCAGCGGACTGCCGGACGCTGACGCTATCCCCCAGGCCGATCTGGTGCTTCTGGACGCCGATGTTCTGGTGCCGGCAGCCCTGGAAGGCACCATCACCGAGGACAACGCTCCTCACATCAGGGCGAAGATCATCGGGGAAGGGGGCAACGCCACTACGACACCGGAGGCGCAGCGAATCCTCGATGAGCGAGACGTCTTGGTAATCCCGGGCATTGTGGCGAATGCCGGCGGTGTGAGTGTCTCCTACTTCGAGTGGGTACAGTCCTCGCAGGGGTACTACTGGAGCGAGCAGGTGGTCAACCAGCAACTCGAACAGGTCATGGTGAACGCCTTCGACTGCGTCTACGAGGAGGCGCAGGCGCGCAAGACGGACATGCGCACTGCAGCTATGGCGCTGGCTGTCACCAAGGTCGCGGAGGCCGCCACCATGTGGGGCGCCTATCAGTAGCCCGGAGCGCTTCTGTGTTAGGAGGGATGCGTTCCTAGCCGGTGAAGATGGTCTCACTATGAGAGCCCTGGCACTACTCGGCTGCGTGTCGCTGGCCTGCGCGGGTTCCTCGGCGGACAGCGGCGGCAGGGGCAGCCTCCTCTTTGTCGCCTCTCGCAATCACCTCGGCGCGTCACAGATGCCCTTCCTCGTGGACCCGCAGTATCAGGCCGATCTCGAAGAGGCGGGCTGGTCGGTCGGCTACTGCACACTGTCGGAGCTTACCTGGGAGAAGCTGAGCAAGTTCAACGCGGCC
>CBFDBV010000143.1:0-10521 GCA_965603135.1 uncultured bacterium | reverse complement strand
GAAGCGCAGGCAGTTGATCCCCATCTTCGCGCATCGGTCAAGGTACCCAGGAATACTCTCCTTGCCGGGCTCGGTTAGTTGAAACCCCCAGAATCTTGCGGGCGAACCGTCTTCGAAAACGAAGCTGCCGTCATTGCCGACCTTGACGAAGCCGTGCTTGCCCGCGGGTTCGTCGAGTGTATGGCTGAGATCGATCGGGAAATGCGTCTCCACCGTTCTTGATAATGCATACGGGATCCACCCTTCGGGCGCCGTCGCCGGCTTCTCGCACTGCCCGCTGATCTTCTGTTCAGGTTTGCCCTTGGCCTGCCTGGCGCAGTGGATGGCCCATTCAACAAGGTTCTCGAAGAGCTTGCCGCCATTGCTGCCCCATGATCCGCGATCCCCTATTATCCAGTCCTGGCTCGCAACCATGCAGCAGTAGGTCACCGTCCCTTTCCCATACTTACCCGTGGCCAGGCCCACGGGCTCGTGTTCACCCTTTGCCGCGGGGTTCATGAACAGATAACTGCCCCGTACAAGCGGCAGCCAGCCTGCGCCCAGCTCGAGCAGGGGGTTGTATATGCGGCCCCGGAAGATGTTCTCCAGGTCGCCCAGCGTGACCCGATTAGGCCTGTTGAAGATCGGATGATCCTGCTCAACGATGCGGTCCACGATGTAATGCTGCGTCGCTCTGTAAGCAAGAGGCGTGTTATCCCAGCCATAGGAGAGGCCTCGATCGAGAGAGAGTAGCGACCCGCCCCCCGCTACGAATGCCTTCAGCTTCTCCACAGTCGCGTCCGAGGGGCACTTCGCGTACGCCCAGCACCCGAACATCAGGACGTCGTAGGTGTGCAACGACTTCTCATGCCAGTTATCCACATCCACGGTATCATAGGGGATCTTCAGTTTCGCAAGCCCTATTGCTGGCTCTTTGTGCTCGCCTTCCACAAGAAGTATCCTCTCCTCCACCGGGGCGCCTCTGCCTTTAAGACGTGCGAACTGCGGCCCCTGAGCCGTGAGCGTAATGGCCGCAATCCACGGTGTCGTCGGATTCCCGGAGTCGGATAGCTTCATATAGTCCACCCTCGAGTGAGGACGCCGGTTTTCCCATTCAAAACAGCACAGCCCCACCTTGTCCTGGATCGGGTTCCTTCCCTCCCAGGCCACGAAGGCGCTGTCGGACCCGCGCGGTCCCCACCACTCACACAATTCCTCCATGCCGTGCAACGGGATCGACTCGAATGAGCCGTCTTCATATCGGACGTCTATTACCAAGTTCACCGCTCGCACCGTGTTTGCGGATGCCCCGAGGAAATATGCCGTGCGGAATTTCGCATTGATGGGGATTTCGACTTGGCGTGGCATATTGGGATTCTGCTTGCCGTGCAACATGACCAGCGACCTGCCGGCGTTCGCGGCCGGATCGATGATTTCGAATGGTATGCCCCCGAATATCTGTTCGCCCGTCGGCAGCTCGCGAAGATCGTTGGCATCTAATGTTTCTGTTGCTGTTGCGAATGGGGTCGGCCCATCGTTATGGATGCTGGCGGTGGCATGCTTGGCCAAACCGACTATCCGGTAGGAAGGCAGCACGAGCCACTTCTTGTAGATGGTCAGGTCGTCAATGACTGCGTCGGCGGATCCAAGTGTGATATCATAGGCAAGATCCTCGTTCAACGGGGCCAGGTCTGGTGCCTCGAGAGCGAGCGTGTTGTTCACGAAGATCTTCGCCTCGGTCTTCCCGGTACTCTCGGTCTTCCAGCTTATCAGCACATGGTTCCATTTCCCTTCCTGCCAGTCGAAGGCGTTACGTTTCGCCCTCTCCTGCGTGCCTCCGTGCCTTCCCTGGACCCGCCAATACAGTTGGAGCAGTTCGTGTCCGCCCCGGTATCTCAGGTAGAAGAGGTTGTCCTTATCGGCATATATTCGGAAGATGACACGTTCATCCCGGCCATGCATCCCCCCGCCGAACGGCCAGTTGGGTTTGATCCAAAGGGAAACAGCACCCTCCTCCAGGCTGAGATTATCTCCGCCTTTGTACACGAGGCTGCTGCCCGGCGGGAGGCTGACCCCCTGGCCAGTGCGCCCCTGTACGAGCGCAGCATTATCGCTCTTCACCTGCACGCGATCGCCAGCCGCGAAATCTGCTTCCAGCCCGGCATCAAAGGTGTGCCTGAAACACAATGGCGTATAGGCGGCCTCCCGACCTTCCGAGGCGCCATCCCCTGCTGCCAGACTTCCGACTGCCACCGCTGCGACCATAACGCTTATCGCCATCTTCACTTTGGGCCAGAAGATCATCTTCATCAGTCCTTTCGCCAGCAGAGCTGACCTCGTGGGGTGCCAGAACCAATGACAGCCTACCGCAGAGCAGCTTCTGGGGCGTTGCAGGCAACACGGCGCCAACGGTTGACTTCGTCGGCCTGGCGGCCAATCCTCCCCCGCATGTTCTGGTATGTGGCTCTGCTTGGAGAACTCCATCCAGCCCCGACCCGAGGGCGCCGTGCTACTCAACGCCGGCTCCCAACACCTTCCTCACACACCGCCTTGCGCAACTCAACAGGCGGGCTCGCCCTGGCTGCCCCATACTCTCAAAGGCACTCGCCATCCACGCTTTACACGAGCTCACGAAGTGCCGTGATCTGGACTCCCTGGTGTCCTGCGCCCGATCCGCCAACACAGGCCACAGTGTGAACGCCGGTGGAAAAGCGCGGTGGGTGGCGGTCATCGTGCGCGCAGGCGACGAGGCTCTCGGTGAAGCCGATGCGGTGGTCCAACTCGCGCAACGCGACCAGGCCGGCGTCGGAGGTGATCTCACCCCCCTCGAAATCGAGGCAGGTTTCTCGGTCGTGGCGGAAGGAGAAATTCCTTTGCGCGGCGCACTCTGTATCCAAGGCAGGAGCCTCCCGAAACAGCGATTTGGGTTACTACCACGCTATCTCGACGCTTTTGCCTGATTCCTTTCTCCCGACTTATGAATGGTCCGGGCTAATGAGCAAAGCGAGGGCGACGGGCATAGGTCTGATGGAGAGGGCTGCACTACACTGGCGAGATGGCCCGCTGGGCCTGAGGACGCTTCGTGAGACGCTGGTGAAGATCGGAGCCAGGCTGAGCCGTCACCCCCGGCGGCTCGTGTTCCACGTGGCGGAGGTTGCCGTCCCGCGAGACCTGTTTGGGCAGATCCTCAGCCGCATCCGGCTCTTGTCGCCGGTACCGACGTGAGGCACGCACTGCCTTGCCGCCATCGCTGGCGAACCCGTGCCTCTTGCCGACACCGCAATGCGCTCGCGCCGGCCGCGAGGGGGAGCCTGATGGCGCAGTGAGTCAAAGGTGCGGGGCAGCGCTGCCGGGAAACCGGTCATGTGGGGGTCTGATCGCCATCGTGCGGCTGTCATCGCCGGAGACCTGGGTGGTGTAGAGCTAAGAGGAGGAGACGCATGTCGCAAGAGACACCGGAAGAGAGGGCGGAATCGGCCACAGAGGCGATCCCGAAGCGCAGGCGCAGGGGGAGCATGGGCCGGATCATCGTCGCCGTGCTGGCACTGGCGGTAGTGGGGCTGTTGGTGCGACGGGCGGCGCTGCCCAAGCAGGTGGCCGTCGTGCACCCGGCGAGGCAGATGGTCGTGCAGGCGCTGACAGCCAGCGGACGGGTGAAGGGCGCCCGCGAGGTGGAGCTTTCGGTCGAAAGGCCGGGGGTGCTGGTAGAGGTGCTGGTTGAGGAGGGAGACACGGTCGAGGTGGGCCAGGCCGTGGCGCGGCTGTCTGCGGACGTGGAGGCCGCGCAGCTTACGCAGGCTGAGGCAGCGATCTCCACCGGGCGGGCGCAGCTGGCCGAGGCGATCGCCAGCGCAGAGGGCCTGCCCCCGGCAATCGAGCAGACGCGGGCGGAGGTCGAGGGCGGCATTCGACAGGCGCAGGCGAGGCTTGACCAGGCCACGGCTCGGCTGGAGGAACTGCGCGTGGGCGCACGTGAGGAGGAGCGCAAGGAGGCAGGGGCGGCGGTAGAGCGGGCCCGCCTGCGCGTGGCTCAGGCCGAGCGAGAAGTGACGCAGGCGGACGCGCTGGCCGAAGCTGACGCGACGGCGCGGGCGGCGCTGTCTCGAGCGGAGGCCGCCGCTGCCGACGCGCAGGCGAGAATCCAGCAAGCGCAGGCCCTGCTGGATCAGGCCAGCACCGACCTGACGCGAAGCGAGAACCTGTACGAGCGCGGCGTCATCCCCCGCGCCGAGTACGATAGGGCACTGACCGCCAGGGACACCGCCGACCAGGCCCTCGAGCAGGCCAAGGCCCAGCACGAGCAGGCGCAGGTCGAGGTGCGGAGCCAGCACAAGCTGCTGGAGGTGACCCGGCAGAGCGAGCTGGTGCGCTGGCAGACAGAGCTGGCCGTGGCCGAGAAGGAGCTGGAGGCGGCGCTGGCCCGCCAGGGGATCGTACTCAGCGGCGCGCGCGCCGAGCAGATAGCGCAGCAGGAGGCGGAAGTGCGCAACGCCCGGGCGGCGCTGGTGGTAGCACGTGAGGCGGGCCAGGCGAGGCTGGCGAGCGTCATGGCCACTCCGGCCTCCGAGCGCGTGGAGGTCGCGCGGCGGCGGCTGGCGGAGGCGACACGAGCGCGAGATACTGTGGCGGCGCAGCTGCGCACCACGGAGGTTGAGGCCAGCTTCCGCGGCACCGTGACCGAGATCGTGCAGCGGCCGGGCGACAGCGTGAACCCGGGCCAGCCCATCATGCTGCTGTCGGAGATGGAGTGGCCGGAGGTGCACCTCGAACTGGACGAGCGCGACATAGCCTGGGTAAAGCGGGGACAGCAGGCGGCCATCATCGCGGACGCCTTCCGCGATCGCCAGCTCGCGGGGGAGGTGGAGCGGATCGCGGCAAGAGCCGAGACGGAGCGGGGTGTGATAGACGTGGTCATAGTGCCGACCGAGGAGGCGCGCTGGCTGCGCTCAGGGATGACCGTGGACGCGAGCATAGTGGTCGCGCCGGAGAAGGAGCTCCTGGTCATCCCCACGGCCGCCGTGATGCGCGCACAGGACCAGGCATTTGTGATGGTGATCGAGCAGGGAGTGGCGGAGCGGCGACCGGTCAAGCTGGGACTCCCCGGCCAAGCCGGAACAGCGGTGCTGGCCGGACTTACTGAGGAGGACCTGGTGGTGGGGCAGCCGCTCAGTGTCAAGGCCGGCGCGCGCGTGCGGCCGGCGCAAACAGAGCGATCGGAGGACTGAGATGCGTTTTCAGGTGGCGCTGGCAATCCGGCACCTGCGATCGGGCGGCTGGCAGACGGCCCTGATCGTGGGTGGCGTGGCGGTGGCGGTGACGCTGGTGATCTTCGTCAGCGGACTCATCACAGGTCTGCAGCAAAGGCTCGTCAACGTCATTACGGGCTCCATCGCGCACGTCACGGTGCAGGCTCCGGAGCGACAGCCGAGGATACCGGAACAGATACCGGGCACCCGCGAGGGCACCGTGGTGCTGGCCAAGAGCGAGGACCGGCCCTGGCAGCCGGACACCATAGACCAGTGCAGATGCCTGGAGCGGGAGCTGAGCGGTCTCGCGCACGTGATCGCGGTCTCGCCCGGGGTCGGGGGCACAGCGCTGATCACGGCCGGCGGGAGCGAGGCGAGCGTGCGCGTGCTGGGCGCACTGCCGCTGCAGCAGAACCAGATATCGAGGGTCAGCGACGACCTGGTGGAGGGCAGCTACCTGGACCTGGGGGCCCACCAGATCGTGGTGGGGTACACGCTGGCGGAGGAGTTCGAGCTGGAGCTGGGCGACCGGGTGCGGCTGGCAACCGGCGCGGGAGACGCCGAGACCTTCCGCGTCGCGGGTATCGTCTACCAGGGCCAGGAGAGCGTTGACGGGTCTGCCGTCTACGTCAACCTGCGCGCGGCGCAGACGCTGTTCCGCAAGGGGACGCTGGTGACCACGCTCGGCCTGAAGGTGGACGACGTTTTCCTGGCCAACGCGGTGGGCGATGCAATCGAGTCCTCCTTCGACCTCAAGGTTGACACCTGGATGCGGCAGAACCCCAGGCTGCTGAGCGGCCTGCGGGCGCAGTCGGGCTCGAGCCTGATGATCTCGGCGTTCAGCCTGGTGGCCTCGGGCTTCGCCATCGCCAGCGTGCTCATCGTGAGCGTGCTGAAGCGGTCGCGGGAGATCGGCATCCTGAAGGCCATCGGCGCGCGACGCCGGCAGATCCTGACGGTCTTCACCATCGAGGGCCTGGTGATCGGGGTGCTGGGCTCAATCCTGGGCGCGGCGCTGGGGAGCGGGGTGATACTGCTGCTGGCCAGCATCAAGCAACCGGTGCGCGTGCCCGGGCAGGTGCCCGACCCCCTCTTCCCCGGGATCGTCACAGCGGAGGTGGTGCTGGGGACCATGCTGGCGGGGATCGCCATCGCTGTGGTCGCGAGCGTGCTGCCGGCACGGCAAGCCGCAAACCTGGACCCGGTGGAGGTGATCGGCCGTGGCTGAGGCGGCGGCGGAGGCCATCGGGCTGAAGAAGACCTACTTCGGCGTGCGGCCGGTGGAGGTGCTCCACGGGATTGACTTCCGCGTCGCGGCGGGTGAGTTCGTGGGGGTGCTGGGGCAGTCCGGGTCGGGGAAGTCCACGCTGCTGAACTGCCTCGGGGCGCTGGACAGGCCTACCGAGGGGGAGGTCAGGATCGACGGGCTGCGGCTGGCGGAGCTTGACGAGGACGAGCTGTCCGACCTGCGCAACTCGCGGGTGGGCTTCATCTTCCAGTTCCATTACCTGCTGGACGAGTGGACCTGCCTGGAGAACGCCATGATGCCGGTGACCATCAGCAAGGGCAGGCCCGAGGAGGAGGACTACGAGCGCGTGATGGGCCTGCTGGAACGCGTCGGCCTGGGTCATCGCCTGAGCAACCGCCCACCGCAGCTCTCCGGAGGCGAGCAGCAGCGGACGGCGGTGGTGCGGGCGCTGGCGAATAATCCGCGGCTGGTGCTGGCCGACGAGCCCACCGGGAACCTGGACAGCAAGAGCGGCATGGAGGTCTTCAACCTGATGCACGAGATGAACCACGAGACCGGCGTGGCGCTGGTGATGGTCAGCCACGACGAGCGACTGGCGCGCCAGGCTGACCGTCTGGTCCGCATCGAGGACGGGCTGCTGTTCGAGGAAGCGCTTGCGTGACGACCGGCACCGAGCCCCTGCTCGCGGCCCTTTATCGGTCTTGCGCTCCTGACCCTCTACACGCCGCCGAAGATCGGTATGATGGCGCCGTTGACGAGGCCCCCACTGTCGCTCACGAGGCAGGCCAGCACTGCGGCGACCTGCTCCGGCGTGACCCACTTGGACGTGTCCGCGTTGGGACGTGCCGCTCGCGTCACTGGCGTGTCCATGATGCTCGGCATCACCGCGGCGACTGACACTCCGGTCCCCTTTACCTCCTGGGCAAGGCACCTGGTGAACGTGACCACGCCTGCTTTCGACACGGCATAGGCCGCTGACTTCCCCGGCATGTCCACCGCCACCTTGGATGATACACTGACGATGTGCCCACGGTCGGCCGGCAACATGTAACGCAGCGCGTGCTTGCTGCAGATAAAGGCCGACTTCAGGTTCAGCGTCATCATCTTGTCCCAGGAGGCTTCCTCGAGGTCCACCACGGGGGAACCCGCGTCGTAGCCACCTACCAGGTTGAGCAAGGCTTCCGGTCCACCCAGCTCATTGTGGCACCGGTCCATCATCGAAGCGACCTCGGCCTCATGCGTTACGTCGCACACGATAGGCAAGACGTCGGCGTCGGCTGGGAGTTCTTGCTGGAGGGCTCCGACCGCTTCTTCGCTGTAGCACACAGCACATACGCGAGCACCTTCATCGATCAATCGGGCCGTGACCGCCGTCCCCAGATTCCCGGAGGCGCCGGTGACCACAGCAGTCTTCCCTTCGATTGACATCGGCGTCAACGCTCCTTCTGTGCCAGCAGTCGCACAAGCACATGACCGTGGGGCCGACCGTGCGATCTGTCGAGTACGTTGACCTGTTCGCATCGCGCCACGCGGAAGCCTTCGAAGAGCGCAGCGAAACCATCGCAGTCGAAATAGGAGCGCACGAGAGGAGCGAACTCGCTCTGGCGCGGGTCGCCCACACCGAAACCCGAAGCATACAGCCATCCGCCCTGCCGGAGCGCCGAGTATATCTGGCCGGCAAGGTGCTGCGCCTCCGGTTCGTGGAGGTGGCAGATCACCGTGTCTGCGGCTACCAGATCATACTCCTCGCTACCAGTCACCGGGTCGCGCACATCACCGACGGTCGCTTGGATCGGCAGGCGCAGAGCCTCGGCCGCGCGCCGCACGTCTGCGATTGCAGATGCCGCCGAGTCGAGGGCATTGACCTCGAAGCCGCTACAGGACAGGAATACGCTGTTGCGTCCATCGCCGCAGCCCAGATCCATCGCTCTGCCGTGGAGGCGCTGGTCCACCACAAGTCGGGCAAGCCAGGGCTCGGCCCTGAGCCTGAACAGCGGCCCGGGCCTCTGATACGCCTCTTCGTAGGCCACACTCATCTCAGCTCAACCGCCATCCGTTGGGGGAAACCCGATACGGCGATATGGGGCGGAGCGTTTGCCCCCTGTCGCCAAGCCCAGTGCCCACAGTCCTGTGAGCAGCGCGAGCGCGGGACTCCGGCCCGTAGCCCACTAGTTGAGGCTGTGCACGAATTCCAGGACTGCCTCCCTTGTGCAGAGCAGGAGGGCTGCTTGCGCTGATGGTCCTTCAGTGCGATCTTGCCATCGGGGTGAGCCGGAAGCGCGAACTGCAGCGCTTCCTTACCCCATTCACCTCCCGACACTGTTTGTCCTGCCTCGGACTGGGCGTGTTTCCGGCTGTCTGGGCCCATGACCTTAAGAAAGCCTTCGAATCTGCAAGAATTTCAACTTCCCGTGTGGCTCCGAAGGCCTCTCTCGGTCATATCAGGTCATTCAGGACCCGCCGAAGCGCGGGACACGAGGGGCGATGTTCGCTCTCGGAAGGACCGGAAGGAGGGGGGGTACCTCTTTGGGCACGAAGGATGCCGTCGGCCATGAACGACCATGTCCGAACGGCCCTGCGCAAGCTCGCACTCGTGTTGGGTGAACAGCTAGACGCAAGCTTGGTCGTCCGTTGGCCCGGATGGCTCCGCCCTCTGGTCGGAGAGAGGCTCCAGGTAGTGTAGATCAGGCGTCAAGGGGTCCCTTCCGGTCGTATTCGTGCAGAACTATCGGGCCTGGCTTTTCGTCAGTTACATGGGGGCCATTCGCTTCGCTCAGCCTCGTCCAAGAGGGCAGAGGCATCGGCAACTGGGCCGGACGAACATCCGGCAGAAAGGCATACACCATGCGAGTCGACTTGATTCCGATAGCGCTGGTGGTTGGGGTGCTGCTTCTTGTTGGTACGCTTGTCTGGCTCACGCGTCTCCAAGCACAGGCACAGGCCGGCGATGCCAGCCTCTCCAAGGGGTCCCATGGCCCCCGACCGGGCGGGGCCACTGCCGAAGCCGCACCAAGCTCCGATGGATGGCGGGAGCTCAACACCGAAGAAGAGCGCGTAATCGTGCACAAGGGCACGGAACGGCCCTTTACCGGTAAGTACAACGAGCACTTCAACGCCGGCATCTACGCGTGCCGACGCTGTGGCGCGATGCTCTATCGGTCGGACGACAAGTTCCGCTCTCATTGCGGCTGGCCGGCCTTCGACGACGAGATGCCGGGCGCTGTGAAGCGCCTTCAGGACGCCGATAGGGTGCGCACGGAGATCGTGTGCGCCAACTGCGGCGGCCATCTCGGGCACGTCTTCTCGGGCGAGGAATTGACGCCGAAGGACACCCGGCACTGCGTCAACTCGGTATCACTGGACTTCATCCCGGCTGACGAGGTCAGCTACGGCCGCGCGATCTTTGCTGCGGGATGCTTCTGGGGCGTCGAGTACTGGTTCCAGCAGCAGCCCGGCGTCCTCGATACCACGGTGGGCTACACCGGCGGCCATACCCAGAGCCCCACCTACGAATCGATGCACCAGCACGACACCGGCCATGCTGAGGCAGTCGAAGTCCTCTACGACCCGGTTCGCGTCTCGTACGAGCAGCTAGTGAAGCTGTTCTTCGATATCCATGACCCCACACAGCGCGACGGCCAAGGCCCCGACATAGGGGCGCAGTACCGGCCAGCCGTCTTCTACGACAGCGAAGAGCAGAAACGGATCGCTGAGGAACTCATTGCACAGCTGCAGGCGAGGGGCATGAGCATCGCCACGCAGGTGGTGAGGGCAAGCCGATTCTGGCCCGCGGAGGATTACCACCAGGACTGGCACTTGCGGAAAGGATCGCGGCCGGTCTGCCACAGCCGGAAGCCGCTTTGGCAGTCGGCCCCTCCGGCCACCTGAGCCCTCCTGGCCTGCACCGGGGCGTTAGGGGCTTGCCGGGCGAGGGAAAGACAGAAGAAGCTCGCGATGCCCTGGAGAGCTCGGTGGCTTGGTGCTGCCGGGCGCACGTGAGCGCGCTGGGGCCGTCAGAGCTGCGCTGAAGGCACCCGAGTGACGTGA
>CBFDBV010000142.1:0-10534 GCA_965603135.1 uncultured bacterium | reverse complement strand
CGGCGGCCCCTCGCGGAACTGCTCATTGTAGCCGGGCTTGGTGAAGTACTCGTCGCTGTAGCTGATGTGATAGATCATCGGCGCGCGCATGGTGACCCCTCCGAGAGCGGGCGGGGTGAAGGCAGCAGCGCACACGGCGCACAGCAACAGGCGGGCGGCCTTGGTACTCACTCTCCTCGGCCCCGCCCGGCATGCGTTACGTGTGGGACGTCCCATCGCGGGGCCGAATGCGAGCGACGCGAAGCATCCGGCCCGTCTAGGTCGCATTCCAGCGGGCCGGATGGGGCCCCGCCGGCCCTTCGGGCCGGCACCCCATTCGGCCCCTCCAGCGGCAGGGCGACGGTGCCGCGCAGCTAGCGCTGCCGGCCTCGGCTGTCGCGGCGCTCGCGGTCCTCGGCGCGGCGGCGCACGCGCTGGCGAATCCCCTGCTCGACCCGAGGCGGCAGCTCTCGCCTGGGCATCGGCTCCGCCGGCTCGGGCGGAGGCGGCGGGCCTGCTTCGGGCCGCGCCACCGGCCCGGCCTCAGCGAGTATCTTGCGATTGCGCTCCGCCATCTCCTCAGACAGCGGCCTCGGCTCGTAGGGCTCCCTCTCCAGCACGCTGTGCAGGATGATCAGCGCGGCCTCGCGGTCAGGTATGCGCCCACGCGTCTCGATGTCGCCGCTCTGCGGCTCGAAGTGCGGCAGCGGCGCACCCACGCACGAGGGGCAGCCGCCCTCGCAGGGACACTCCTCAATGAGCGCCAGCGCGTCCGCGAACACATCCTCCACGATCTCGTAGAGCTTCTGCGCGAAGCCGATGCCCTCAGGATAGCGGTCGTAGACGAAGATGGTCGGCCGGCCGAAGTTCGCCGAGTCCACCACGCTGCCCACATCCGCCGGCTCGCACATTATGCGCAGCGGCATCACGCCCGTCACCGCGTTGGCGACGCCCAGCATGCCCTCGAAGGGCACCCGGCCGCACTCGCGCACCCGCTTGAGCGTTTCCAGCGGAGGCGCTATCCAGAACGCCTGCGTCTCCAGCAGGTGAGGCGGCAGGTCGAGCGCCCCGAAGCCGATGCTGTCCATCAAGTAGAACTTGATCTTGCGGAACATATACACCAGGTTGGTGACCTCGACCGGGTCCAGGCCCACCTGGCTCACACGCCAGGTCTTCTGCAAGCGCACATCGTGCTCGTCCTCGAGCACGCGCAAGGTGGTGCGGTCAATCGAGACCGTGTAGTAGTCGAACTCGCCCTGGCGGACGTAGGCGACACGCTGCTCCAGGTCGAGGTTCTCGACGAAGTAGGTCTCGCCGCCGTGCAGGTAGATGGCCTCGGTGTGCAGGAGGGTGAAGGCGCCCCACTCGTCTATCTCGCCGATGACCTGGTTGCCGCGGCCGACATCCTGGATGAGGTAGTTGCTCTCATCAGCGTTGCGCAGGCCGAAATCGCCGGCGGGATAGGAGTGCCCGCGCCAGTACCACCGGCCCTTCACCTCGTTCAGCTCACCCTCGCTGCCCAGCACCTCGGCGATGGCGCCGGTATGCTCGCCGAACAGCTTGTGATCGGGCGTTGCGAGCGGCAGCTCCTGCGCGGCGCAGCGCAGGTGCGCGGCTACGATGTACGGGTTACCGGCATCAATCACCGCGTTCTCGTGAGAGCGGCCGAACAGGTAGTCGGGATGGTGCATCAGGTATTGGTCAATCGCTGTGTCGCGGCCGACGAGCACGGCCAGCGATTGCTCCTCGCCCCTGCCCGCGCGTCCCGCCTGCTGCCAGGTGCTCGCGACCGTGCCGGGGTAGCCGACCATGATCGCCGCGTCCAGGCTGCCGATGTCAATGCCCAGCTCCAGGGCGTTGGTGGTGGTGACGCCCATCAGCTCGCCGTCGAACAGGCGCTTCTCGATGGCGCGCCGCTCCTCGGGCAGGTAGCCGCCGCGATAGGGGCTCACCGCCTCCGCCAGGGCCGGCGAGACGCGCCGCAGGCTCTCCCGCACGTAGCGGTAGAGTATCTCGGCGGTCACGCGCGCTCGGGCGAAGGTGATGGTCTGCACGCCGCTGGTGATCAGCTCAGTCATCATCCGCTGCGCCTCGACGTTCGGGCTGCGCCGCTCCATCGCCGACTCGTCCAGGGGCGGGTTCCAGAGGACGAATCTCTTGGCGCCGGTGGGCGAGCCGTCGTTGTCCACCACGCTCACCGGCACGCCCAGCAGGTCGGTCGCGAACTCGCCCGGGTTCCCGATGGTCGCCGAGCAGCAGATGAACTGCGGGGCCGCGTCGTAGTGCTCGCAGACGCGCCGCAGGCGCCGCAGCACGTTCCCCACGTGGCTGCCGAAGATGCCCCGGTAGCTGTGCATCTCGTCCACGACCACGTAGCGAAGCTGCTCGAAGAAGTGCCCCCAGCGGGCGTGGTTGGGAAGGATCCCCGTGTGGAGCATGTCCGGGTTGGTCAGGATGACGTTCGCTTCATCGCGCAAGGTGCGGCGCTGATTGCGGGGCGTGTCGCCATCATAGGTGCCGGCAACGAGGCTGAGTTCCGGCGCGCCTTCCCGGTACGCATTCAGCGTGCGGAGCTGGTCCTGCGCGAGGGCCTTGGTCGGGAACATATACAGGGCGCGCAGGCCCGGGTTGCCCAGCAGCGCCTCCAGCGCCGGAACATTGTAACACACGGTCTTGCCGGAGGCGGTGCCGGTGACGATGACCACGTGCTCGCCGCGGCGGATGGCCTCGATGGCCTCAACCTGGTGGGTGTAGAGCTGCTCGATGCCATCGGCCTCGAGGAGGGCGCGGAGAGGCTCGGGCGGCGGCTGGGAGAGGTCGGCGTAGGCGGCCGGTCGCGCGGGGATGGGCTCGTCGTGGACGATCTGCCCGCGGTAGTTCTCGTCGGAGGTCACATGCTCAAGGAACTGCTCGATATCCAAGCGTCTTCATTTCCCCCGTACCAGCAGGGCGGGCATGCAATCGCCTACGCCTCGTCGCCGTTCTCGTCAGCCGTCTCTTCCGGGGGCTGCTGCCGCTCTCCCGTGGGCACGGGCGGATACCCAAGCACGTTGGCCCCGCTGGCCCGGTGCCGCTCGTCCATCACCTTCTGGCTGTACTCCAGCCCCTCCTGCATCTTCCGGTAGCGCCCCACGAAGATGAGAATCAGCACCACGGGGCTCACGTAAAAGATCAGGGCATAGTACCAGAGCGCATCGAACCCCAGGAAGATGCGCGGCCACCAGGCGACAATGATGGCGATGATCACGATCCACTCGACAAGCTCTCTGCGTTCCATCGTTTCCTCCTCGCCCCTCCACCTCTGGCAATGGGCAAAGGGGAATGGGCAATGGGGCCACCGCACCGCCAGCTTCATGCTCGCGGCCGTTTTCCCCTTTCCCCTTTGCCCGACGTTGCCGTTCCCCTTTGCCCTTTGCCCGCCGTTTCAGACCCCCGCGTCACCGCTGGGCTCAAGCTGACGCAGCGAGACCAACGTCTCGTGGATGCTGATGCGCAGCACCTCGTCCAGCGGCAGGTCCTCGAGCGCCTCGGTCGGGCTCAGCAGCGACGGGTCCACCTGCCTGAGAGCCTCAGTCTCACTCTCACCCTCCAGCAGACCGGCTCCGTGCTTCTGCTGGAAGGCCTTCAAGCTGGCGGCGAGGTCTCGGGCATCGCTCTCCAGGCCCGCCACCCCCTCCTCGTGGGGGTAGGGGCGCTTGTGTCGCAGACGGTCAAGCCAGGTGGGCCGTGCCGGCTCTATCAGATAGCCCTGAGCGATCAGCGCCGCCTCCACGTACTGGCGGATGTCGCCGAAGACGCCGGAGCGCTGCCAGAAGCTGATCTCCTGGCGCATCGTCTTCAGGCTCTGCTCAACAACCTGATCCAGGCTGACCCATCCGCGCGCCTCGGGATCGTCGCTCTCAGCGCCGGCGCGCTGGCGCCGCCGCAGCAGATCGAAGCCCACGGCCAGCACGTCGCTGATGGGCGACTCGGGCATCGGACCGACCTGCGCAAGCTGCAGCTCCCAGCTCTTCTGCGGGTAGGGCGGCATAAGCGTGGCGGTGCGCTCGACCACCCGCAGCTCAATGCAGCCGGCCTCGTAGAGGCCGGTCAAGGTCGCGTACAGCACCTGCTGGGCCCAGTGCTGGGCGTCAAGCTCGTCATCGGTGATGGGCGCGTAGCAGCGCAGGCGCGGGCTGACCATCCGGCTGCTGGAGGCTCTCTCGACGAACTGATGGCCGAAGAGCACCACCAGCCCATCCGGACCGACCCGCCCCTCGGGCTCAATCACCTCCAGGTGGGCGTCGTGGAGCGACTGCTCGTCCACGCCGTCACCCGCAGCGTCCATCAAACTCCGCCACGCGCGAGAGCCGACGCGCACCAGCAGGACGCCCACGACCACCAGGACGACGACTATCGTCACTTGAACCCACACAGAAAGGCTCCTTCATTGAGCGACGAGCGAGGATATTGGCGAGTAACGGCAACGACAGAACCTCGCCCGGGGTTGGTCATGAGTCGTGCGTCATAGCTCGCAACTCGCAACTCGCTACTCTTCTTCTGCCTCCAGCCCTTTGCCTG
Source organism: uncultured bacterium (assembly GCA_965603135.1). Lineage (GTDB taxonomy): Bacteria > Armatimonadota > Zipacnadia > Zipacnadales > UBA5352 > CBFDBV01. The sequence continues at coordinate 5,995 of CBFDBV010000142.1, read as the reverse complement.
CGCCGCGCGAGCGTAGCCGGTCGCCGACTTGAGCCAGGACACCCCGGAGGTATCCGCCCAGCCGGACTATCGGCAGAGGCTTCTCGTCAGCCGGCGGGTGCTCCTGCCCCTTGAGCGTGCGCCACCCTCTGCGAGCCACCCTCCACACATAGACCCCCGCGCTGACAAGCAGCGTGATGATGATGACCTCGGTCATTGCACGGCATCCTCCGGTAGCGAATTGCGACTTAGGGCCCGCGGCTCGCATATGCGATCGTCGTGGTGTTCGCCGTTACTCGCAACTCGCCACTCGTCACTGTCGTTCCTGCCGTTTTCACTCGCCACTCGCTACTCGCTACTCGCGACTGCCGTTCCACTTTCCGCGTATGCGTATGCGCTGTGATTGTGGATGGACTCGAAGCTCTCACATTCCACCGAGAACCAGGCGACCTGCGGAAGCTGCCGCAAGGCCACCACGCTGTCGCGCACCACGTCCTCGACGAACTTCGGATTGTCGTAGGCCTGCTCGGTGACGAGCTTCTCGTCCTCGCGCTTCAGGATCGGGTAGACTTGCGCGCTGCCCTGCTTCTCCAACAGGGGGATCAGGTCCTCCAGCCACACGATCTTCCCGTCCCGGGTTCGGAGTCGAACGCGGATCGCCGCCCGCTGGCTGTGAGCGCCGCGCTCAGCGATCTCCTTCGAGCACGGACACAGGGTGATAATGGGCACATCCACCCCGAGCAGGAAGTCATACGCACCGTCGTCGTAGGTGGCGCGAAAGCTGCACTCGTAGTCGAGCTGGCATAGCTCCCCGCTGACCGGGGAGCGCTTCTGCAGGAAATAGGTGAAGCCAAGGCGGAGCCGCACCGCCTGCGCGTCGAACTCGCCCCGGATCTCCCCCACCATCCGCTCCATCTCCGGCAGCGCCACCGTGCGCTTCGACCAGCGGGACAACAGTTGCACGAACCGGCTCATGTGCGTCCCGCGCTCGTGGTGCGGCAGTTCCACCGAGGCGTCAAAGACCCCGACCACGCGCGCGTGGCCCCCGCCCTTCTCACGAATCATCACCGGCAGGTGGATGTCCCGCACACCCACGCGCTGGATGGTGATCCCGCGCTGGTCTCTCTCGGCAGCAACGTCGTACATAGCTCTTCCTGCTCAGGTCAGCGCCCCAGCAATGCTCAATATCCCTCTTCTACCCCAGTATATAGGAATCCTCCCTCGCGGGCAACGGCGAACCGCCAACGGGCTGTGCCGAGCGAGGGCGTCCATAGTAGGACAGGTGCCCACGTGTTGGCAATCGGCAGCACGCGGTGTGTGCTGTGTCGTGGCGGGGCTTGCCCCCACGCCCCGCAAAGCGACGCCCAAAAAGAATCTTACCACGGAGGCAGGTATCTCGCAGGAGACGGCGAAGCAGCGAGCAGTAAGTATCAATACCAAGGAGGGTCACAAATGCGAAAGGGATTTACCTTGATCGAGTTACTAGTGGTGATCGCGATCATTGCGATCTTGGCGGCGATCCTGTTCCCGGTCTTCGCACGCGCCCGGGAGAAGGCCCGCCAGACGTCTTGCCTCAGCAACGTGAAGGAGTTGGGCCTCGGCTTGATGATGTACGTCCAGGACTATGACGAGTGCTTCCCTTATGGGCGGCACACGGACACCTCCGGCTTGTACTGGTACCAGGCGATCGAGCCCTATCTGAAGAACCAACAGATATTGATCTGTCCCAGTTGGGATGGCAACCCGGGCTACGGATACAACCGGCGCATGTTCGGCTATTCCTCGGACCACAGTAACGACAACGCCATGTGCAAGCTGGGCGAGATCATGATGCCTGCTCAGAAGATCGCGATCGCGGACCGGCGCCGGGCCTGGTACCTCTACAACGACGGCACGGACCAGGAGTGCGGCACCGTGAACACCTACGGGGTCTATGGCTGGCACAACTGCATGGCGAACGTGCTTTGGTGCGACGGTCACGCCAAGGCAGTGAAGCCCCTGAAGTTCAACCGCAACAGCCACTACTGGTACCGGCAGTACACGAGCGGGTTCTAGGCCGCACAGGCAGCCAACCAGAGCAGCATTCTCCGCGCGGCCGGAAGCCTACCGGCCGCGCTTTTTCTTGTACGCCCAGAGATGACGCCGGCCCCGGAGGCCCACCTCCGCGAAAAGGTGCAGGAACTTCCAGCCCGCCGGCTAACTCGAACAACGACAGGGAACGGGTTATGGGGGATCGGGAATGGGGAACGACGAACGCCAGAGGCTGGCTTGTCCCCCATGGCTCCGACTTGTCGCCCGAAGCCTTGGCGAAGGGGGAAGGAGCGAAGGGGGAAGGCTGGGAGCTCGTTGCTCGCAACTCGAGCGCAGCTCCACACTCGTAGCTCGTGGCTGGGCGACCCTTGTGCCCAAACATCTGCTATGCCTGCCAACCGTTTCGGGACGGCTGCCCACATGCTGGCGATCGGTAGCACCCGGTGCGTGCCGTATCGTGGCGGGGCCTGCCCCCAGGCCCCGAAAAGCGACCCCGAAAATAACATCCACGCATGCAGGAGTCTTGCAGGACACGGCGAAGCCCCCATTAGCAAGCATCAATGCTATGGAGGGATAGAAATGCGCAAGGGTTTCACTTTGATCGAGTTGTTGGTGGTGATCGCGATCATTGCGATCCTGGCGGCGATCCTCTTCCCGGTCTTCGCACGCGCCCGGGAGAAGGCCCGCCAGACGTCTTGTCTCAGCAATCTGAAGGAGTTGGGACTTGTCTATCAGATGTACATCGGGGACTACGACGAGAAGTACCCGATGTGCGCAATGCAACGGGGCCCCTACGCGTACTACGCCTACCAGGTGCTCGACCCGTACGTCAAGAACGACCAAATCTGGTACTGTCCGAGCACCGACCCCGCCCGTCGCTATGCCCCCAATCGGCGCCTCGTTGGGTTGGCGCCTCCGATACCGGGGAGCACCACCGACAGCACGTTCCTGAAGGAGGCCGAGATCAAGTGCCCGGCGCAGAAGATACTCATCGCGGACACAGGCAGGTCATGGTACATCTACAACAGTAGTGTTACCCCTTACGACAACCCCTCCGGCAAGACTTATGGCATCTATCCCTGGCACAACAACATGGCCAACGTGTGTTTTGCTGATGGCCACGCCAAGGCCTGCGACTGGAAGAAGTATAACTTCAACTCCCATTTCTGGTACCGCCAGTACGACAGCGGCTTCTAGGCCGCACAGGGAGCCAACCAGAGCAGCATTCCTAGCGCGGCCGGAAGCCTACCGGCCGCGCTTTTTCTTGTACGCCCAGAGATGACGCCGGCCCCGGAGGCCCACCTCCGCGAAAAGGTGCAGGAACTTCCACGTGCACGGAGAAGTCTACCAACGACGGGGAATAGGCAATAGGCAATGGGCAATGGGGCCACAGCAGCGCCGATTCTGCATTGCCCGGCGCTACTGCTGCTTCCCTCTTGCCCATTCCGAGAGGTGGAGGGAGTGACGGAAATGCGAGTTAGCAGGAGTGCTTTGGCGGTTGCAGTCGTAGCGATAGCAGGCGTGACGTTCCTGGCTCTGCACTGCGTGCGCGCGCAGGATGACTACACCGCGCAGCGTGAGGCCATGGTGGACAGGCTGGTGGCGAACGAGATCATCTCCGATGCTCGCGTCATCGCGGCGATGAAGGCAGTCAAGCGCCACCTGTACGTCCCGGAGAGCCAGCGGCCGATGGCCTACGAGGACCATCCGCTGCCTATCGGCTACCAGCAGACCATCTCGGCCCCCAGCATCGTGGGGATGATGACCGAGGCGCTCGCTCCCAAGCCGACGGACAAGGTCCTGGAGATCGGGACCGGGTCAGGCTACCAGGCGGCGGTGCTGGCCAAGCTGGTCAACCACGTCTTCAGCATCGAGATCGTGGAGCCGCTGGCGACCAGCGCCAAAGAGCGCCTGGAGCAGCTCGGCTACGCGAATGTGAGCGTCAAGTACGGCGACGGCTACCTGGGCTGGCCCGAGCACGCGCCCTTCGATTCGGTCATGGTCACCTGCGCGCCCAAGGAGGTGCCCCAGCCGCTCGCGGACCAGCTCAAGGAGGGCGGGCTGATGGTGATCCCGGTCGCCGAGGAGGGCTGGGTGCAGAAGCTGTATCTGATGGAGAAGAAGGGCGGCCAGCTCGAGGAGACCGAGCTGGCGGACGTCATCTTCGTGCCGATGACGGGCAAAGCGCAGGAGTAGCTGCGAGCGGCGACCGCTGACCTCTACCCAGCGGAGCGCTCGCGCTCCGGCCCGCAGGGCAAGCCCTGCGCTGGGCTTGAGGGGGAATGCTCGCAGCTCGTCGCTGGCAATCGCCCATGGCCCGCCGTTCGGCGTTTCCCCCTTGCCCATTGCCTATTGGCCATTGCCCGCCGTTCCCACCGGCGTACTCAGGACGCCGATGGGTGGGATCTCTACCTCCAGCAAGTCCCCGTCCTGAAGCTTGATGCCCTGGTTCTTGCCCACACCCGCCGGCGTGCCGCAGGCGATGACGTCGCCGGTCTCCAGCGTGCAGATGTGCGAGAGGTAAGAGACGATCTCGGCCACGTTGAAAATCATCTCCCGCGTGTTGGCCTCCTGCTTCATCTCCCCGTTCAGGCGCAGCGTGAGGTCGAGGTCATCGGGGTCGCCGATGTCCGAGATGGGCACCGCGCACGGGCCCATCGGCGCGAAGCCGTCCTGCCACTTGCCGTTGAGCCAGTCGAAGAACTTGTCCCAGTCGCGCTCCTCGATGCGCTCCCAGATGCTCAGCTCGCGCTCGGAGATGTCGTTGAAGACGGTCACCGCCGAGACGTGCGCGCCGGCCTGCTCGACCGACACTTCCTTGGCGGGCTCGCCGATGATGACGGCCATCTCCGCCTCGTAGTCCACCCACTGACTGATCTTGCTCAGCCTGACCGGAACGCCCGAGCCGATGATCGTGTTCGAGGAGGGCTTCATAAACACGCGCGGGGTATCCAGCTCGCGCGCCTGCTTGCCATCCTGGAGCTTGCGCGAGATGCCCTCCTGCAAATGCGACATGAAGTTGGTCGCCAGGCAGAAGACCTTCGGCGGGCGAGGGATGGGCGCGAGGACCTCCACCTCGCCGGCGGATATGCCCTGAGGGCCACCCTCCACCACGCGCCGCGCGGCGGCCAGGCACTCATCGCAGGCCAGGAGTGCCGCCAGGTCGTCCCAGCAGCCCGCCTCACAGCCCTCGTCTCCGGAAGCCTGCGCGGCCGCTCCCAGGTCAATCACCTGCTCCTCAACAAGTGCGCCCGTGCGAACGCGTGAATCGGCGTCCATCCGGAAGCTGACAAGTCGCATTATCATTGTCTGCCATCTCCCATCTGGGACCGGGCGGCCCCATCGGTTGGTGCACCTACGCGGGTTGGTAGCGGTAGTAGCGCGGCACGTACTGCCAGGCGCTTGCGTGCGCCTCGGGGTCAGCGGGCAGCTCGAGCGTGTGCTCGTGCTCCTGGTAAGCCGCGCGCATGACCGCGGCAGCTACCTGAGCGGCCACCGGCCGCAGCTCCGCGGCAGGCGGAAGGACCAGGCCCTGCGCGAGGTCCTCATCGTCCAGCGCGCGATGCACCGCATCAGCAGCCGCCACGAAGATAGCATCAGCTATGCGGCGCGCGCCGGACAGATGTGCGCCGGCCCCGATGCCCGGAAAGACGTAGAAGTTGTTGACCTGCGAGAAGCGGTGAGTGCAGCGCTCGTACTCCATCGGCTCAAAGGGGCTGCCAACCGCCACGATCGCCCGCCCCTCACTCCAGCGTACGATGTCGTGCGGATGCGCGTCCACCCGGCCTGACGGGTTGCTGAGCGGGAAGATGATGGGCCGCTCGCAGTACGAGCCCATCTCCGCGACGATCTCCCGCGGGATGGCCCCCGGCTGGCCGGACAGTGCTATCAGCACGCCGGGGCGCGCGTTCTCGATGACCTCTCGCAGGCTCGTCTGCTCGGGGCTCGCGTCCCAGGCTCGCACGACCTCCGGCTCGGTGGCGAT
>CBFDBV010000141.1:0-10549 GCA_965603135.1 uncultured bacterium | reverse complement strand
CTTCGAGGCGGCCGTGGTTTGCTTGAGCGACGAGGACATCGCGGAAGCCGTCGCGCACGCGCTGATGGGAATGGGCGAGCGCGGCCGACAGGTCCTGGTGGAGACGGCACGGGGTGGCGACCGGGTCGCGCGGCGCGCGGCGGCCGTGATCCTGGCCAAGGAGGGTGGCCCCGAGGCGCTAGGGGCGCTGATCGAGAGCTATGCGGAGGGCGAGATTCCGGTCGGCTGGGAGGCACCCGAGTTCATCGAGGCTGCGCTGGCGGCAGGCCGCGAGGTGCCCTTCGATCAGTTGCTCGAGCAGGCCGGAGGAGCCCACCTGGACCCGGATGAGCCCTGGGCGTTCCACAGCCAGCGCCCGGCCATCAGCGCGCTCGGCAAGGTGGGCGACCCTCGGGCCATACCGGTGCTGAAGGACTTACTGAGCAGCGACCATGCGGTCCTCGCCCGGGTCGTGGCGGAGGCGCTGGGGGAGATCGGGACGCCGGAGTGCGTCGAGTTGCTGGTCGAGACGCTGGGGCATGAGGACGCCTCTGTCCGCGGTGCGGCGGGGCTGGCACTGGTGCGTCTGCAGGACAAGGCCCTGGAGGCGGTGCTGGATGTGCTTGGCTCCGAGAACCGCGCGCAGCGCGAGAACGCCGCCAACGTGCTCTCCGACTGGGGGGAGCCGGCGCTGCCGGGCGTCCTCCAGGCCGCGGTCAGCGACAGCGCAACTGAGCGCTGGGGGGCGCTTCTGACCGTCAACGCGCTGGCTGTCAAGCACCCGCAGGCCGTCACTAACGAGCTGAGAGGGGCAGTGATCGCTGCGCTCGACGACGAGGACGCGCGCGTGCGGCGCTCTGCGGCATCGGCCGGGAGCACCTTCCGCGACGAGGCGGCAATCCCGGCCCTGATGGCGCACCTGATGGACTCCGACCGGCAGGTGCGGCGCAAGTGCGCCAGGGCGCTGGCCGACATCGGAGCGCCCGCGATGACGGCTATCGTAGAGGCCATGCGCGAGGGCGAGGGTGGGAGAGAGCTGTGCGAGCTGGGCAGGGCGCTGGGAGCGATGGGAGAGGCCGGGGTCGGGACTGCCCTGGAGCTGGCGGATCACCCAAGCTCCGTCGTCCGTTGGGGGGCGGGCATTGCCCTTGGCCAGTGCGGCAGCCCGAGGGCGGTCCCGGGATTGGTGAAGCTCGCGCACGCCGACGAGGACGGCCCGGCAACGGCCGCGATGTGGGCTTTGGGCGACTTCCCGAGTGAAGAGGCCGTTGAGGCGCTCGAGTACATCGCCAGCAACGAGGGGCTCGACAAGGACTTGCGACGGGACGCGCGCGGCGCGGCGAAGGGACTCAGGGAAAGGCTGCGCCTGGAAGCAGAGGCGCCGGTCGAAGATGACGACCAATGACGGAAGCGAGAACGTGCTGGCACGGGCCCGTGCGGGCGAGGGGGACGCGGTCGCGGCTGTGGTTGACGGGCTGCGGCCGCGCATAGCGCGCCTGGCGGCCTATTACGCCTCACGCTGCCCCGAGGAGCCCGGGGACCTGGAGCAGGAGGCCTGGGTCGCGATCCTGGAGGCTGTCCCGCAGGTGCGGCTGGAGGTCGGGGACTCGCGGCAGTACCTCATCAGGACGGGCAAGTGGCGGATGCTCAACTTCATCAACCGGCAGGCGACCCGGCGTCACGACGAGATCCCCGAGGACCATGACCAGCCGGTCGCCGCCGCCGCCCCCTCGCACGCCGCGGCCGGGCACCTTCTGGACCAGATCTTCGCGCGCCTCACCGACCGGCAGACCGTCATTCTGCGGGCGCTGCTCGCCGGGCATACCTGCGCCGAGACCGCGCGGCTGCTGGAGTGCTCGACCGCGAACATCGCCTGGCACATGTGGAAGATCCGGGAGGTCTACGAGGACCTCACCGAGCGATCAGTGGAAGGGGCCTAAGGCAGGCCGTTACAGCGCGCGGGCTGGTCCCACGCCGAGCGCGATCGCTACCGCGGCACCTGGCGGAACACGAATATGCGCCCGTAGCGCTGCGAGATGAGAAGCTCATCGCGCCCGTCCCCGTCCCAGTCAACCGCCCTGGGGCACGAGGTCTCCACCATGAACATCGGCTTAGGTTTGCCCTCCTCGGGGAACGTGTCCCACCGTCCGCCGGAGCTGTACTGTGCGCCGTCGTAGAGCGAGCGCCAGATGAGGCTCTTGTCCAGCAGTCGCTCGACGGCCTTGAACGCCGGCTCGGTCTCTGTGCCCTCGTTGATCAAGGCGAAGACCCCGCCGAAGCGGTTCCCGACCAGCACATCCTTACGGCCATCGCCCGTCAGGTCAGTGACCTCCACGATGCAGCGAGGCCCGAGTGCCAGCGGCTCCCCCTCGATGGTCACCAGGAGGTCCTCGGCAAACGCGGGGTCGTCATCGCTTCCCACATTCAGGAATACGTGAACGCGACCCAGCAGATCGCCGCTCACCAGGTCCCTCTTCCCATCGCCGTTCCAGTCAACCACAATCGGCGTCGAGAAGCCGGCCACGCGGAGCAGGCGGCCATCGCGGTAGCGCAGGGGCTCGCCGTGTTCGTAGCGCGGCTCCTCCCGGGTCCCAGTGTTGCGGAACAGGTAGATGAGGCCCGTGTAGTTCCCAACCAGCAGGTCGAGCTTGCCGCTGTCGTTCCAGTCCACGGGGCGCGGGGCCAGATTGCCCAGGTACTCGGTGTCGAACTCCAGCCCCGCGAGGTTCCAGTACGGGGCGGTCTCCTCGTCGGCCATTACCTCGGGCCTCATATTGATCCCCGCGACGATCTCGAAGCTGTCGAACTCCGGCTTCTCGCGGCTGCCCAGGTTGCGAAACAGCCGCAGCTCGGCCTCCTCGTGCCCGACCAGGATGTCGAGCCGACCGTCGCCGTCCCAGTCCACCGGCGCGAACACCGGATGCACGCCGCAGATGAGTTCCCCTCCGCCGTCCTTGAGGAGCTGACCTTCGGCGAAGGCGGGAGTCGTGCGGCTGCCCACGTTGCGGAACAGCAGCACCTGACCGGAGTCGTTGCCGATCAGCAGGTCGGGCCTGCCGTCCTCGTCCCAGTCCGAGACACAGGGATGGGAGAGCAGGGCCACGGAGACCGGACGCCCGTCCGGGTGCTCCGCGACGCCCGCCCTCTCCAGGCGCGGCGCCTCGTCGGCGCCCACGTTCAAGTACACCTGGACCGTACCCTCGCGATGCCCCAGAATCAGGTCCTTCTTCCCGTCGCCGTTCCAGTCCACCACCACGGGGTGAGGGTACATCACCGGCTCGATGCCCTCCAGCTCAACCCCGTCGTGGAACACGGCCTCGCCCCGCCTGCACTGGTTCAGGAAGAGAATGACCCTCCCTTCGACCTGCCCCACCAGCAAGTCGGCAAAGCCGTCGTTGTTCCAGTCAACCGCCTCCGGGTAGGCGTAGTTGCCAACATCAATGTCCCCTGACTCGCAGCGCAGGTAATGAAGGTCCTCGACCGCGAAGGCGAAGGTCCCGTCCGTGGCGCGGTTCGGCAGGTACGCCACGCGCGCGCCGTAGTTGCCCAGGACCAGGTCCTTCACGCCGATGCCCCGGAAGTCCGCCAGGCCCATCTTGGGATTGAGCTGGATAACGAGCGGGGCGTCCGTGTCCACGGCTTTGACCCTCTCTGCCTCGCCGAACACAGGCGCCTCGTTGCTCCCCTCGTTCAGGTAGAGATAGATAAACCCATCGTGGTCGCCCACGAGCAGGTCTTTCTTGCCGTCCGCGTTCCAGTCCACCACGTAAGGGTAGGACTTCAGCCCGACGCCGAGGACGCGGTCTCGCAGGAACTCCCGGGCCTCGAAGAGGCCGAGCCCGCCGCTGTCAACTGTCACGGGGTGGGTGTAACCCTTGGGGTACACATCGGGCAGGGCGTCGGGGACCTCGAGCGCCTCCAGCATCGCTACGAGTTCCACCCCGCGCTCGGGATAGGTCTCTCTCACAAAGACCGGGACGTTGATCTTGACCAGCGCCTCGGTGATGATCTCTTCCGCCCGTGCTGGCAGCGCAACTCCGTGGTTGCGCAGCTCCTCCATGATCCCGGCCAGCGGCCAGATGGCCGTGGTATCAATTGTCACGTGCTTCGGGTCTGGCGCTGCCGGGAGGGCAACGCCGATGATAGCTGCTACGACCAGGGCATCGCGCGTCAACATGACCCACCACCTGTGGCGGCGACATCGCGCAGGCGAGTGGGGACGGTCACCAGTGGGTGACTGTCCCCCTTTGGCTCAGTGTCAACTTCTCTCCTGCGTGCAGGAATCCCTCGTACTGCGCACTGCCTACCTGCCGCAGACGAGAAGAAAAGGCAAAGGTGAAACGCAGGCGCATGTCCAAGACAGTAGGCAAGCAAGTCAGCGCAGGAGGTGCCACAATGATAGCAAGGCCCACGTCCCCTGTGCCCGCGGCGATGTCGCTGGTGTTGGCGGTTGCGCTCTCCGTCGCCCCTGCCCTCGGGCAAGCGGCGGACACCGATGGCGACACGATTCCGGACGCCGTAGAGGCCAAGCTCGGGATGGACCCAACCTTCAAGCATGAGCTGGAGCTGATCTACGAGGACGGCGCCCAGGACGCGGGCGACGAGAGCTTCGGCAAGGAACTCGTGCCGTACGGAGACTTCACGAGAATATCCTTCTGCCCGGTGGCGCGGATGCGCTATCTGTGGAAGATCGAGTTCGCAGCCGAGGTCCCCTGGCCGCCGGCCAGCTATGATGCCATCATTCTCTACGTTGACGCCGACAACGACCGCGACACCGGCCGGCGCGACAAGGAATGGGCCTACGGCACCGATATGATGCTTCGCCCCGTCCGCGGCGCGCAGATGTATGCGTGGCCGGGCCAGGTGCTCGCGACGGGCTGCGCCGATGGCAACTCGCTGTACATGGTCGCGGACATCGCCCTCAACCAGGAGGGCGGTCAGTCCGTCTATCGGATGACCTTCCTCTATCAGGACGTGCGCGAAGACCACGTGCAAAACCGCGACAGTATGTCGTGGGTGGAGGTCAAGGCGGCCGGCGGCTCGGAGCGTACGCCGGTGCGCGTGCCGGAGGGCCATCCGCTGTATCGGCCGCCCGAGGTCATCAGCCACGTGGCGGCGCGGGCCGTCTTCGACGCCGAGCGGCCTCGGGCGGAGGTCACCTTCATCACAAGCTGGCCCGTCAAGGCGCGTGTGCAGTACGGCCTGACGGCTGAGCACGGGTCGGAGGTCTCCGAGGAGGTCGCCGCCAACAACCACCGTCTCTACCTGGAGGGCCTGGAAGAGGGGAAGGAATACCACTACCGCGTTTTTGCCATGGGCTTTGACGAGGAGTCAATCACCGAGGACGCGACGTTTGCCGTCGCGCAGCCGAAGCCGGTGGCGGGCAGCGCCCGGCGCGAGAGCGTGACGCTGACCGCGCAGAACCCCGCCGAGGTGCCGGCGCCGCGCTGCCCATTCACGGTCGGCCTGCCCTTCGCGCAGGGCGTGCTGGCCGACGATCAGCACCTCCGTCTGCTCGCTGCCCCTGGCGTGGAGATGCCCCTGCAAAGCGAGGTGACCGCCCGCTGGCCCGACGGGTCGGTCAAGTGGGTCCTTCTCGACTTCCAGATGGGTGTGCCCGCCGAGAGCAGCGCTCGCTGCGCCGTGGAGTACGGCACCGAGATCCGACGCGCGGTGCCTCCTGCCGGCGTCGTGATCGCGGAAGATGACGACGGGCTGACCGTTGACACCGGTCGCGTGAAGGTGGCCTTTGACCGCAAGCGCGGTGGGATGTTCCACGCCGCCTTGCAGGCAGTCTTCTTCGATGCCGATGGCGACGGCGAGTACCAGCCTGATGAGGCCGTCCTGGGCACGCAGTGCCCCGCTGGCGTGGGCCTGACTGATGCTGACGGCAGTCACCTCGACGCCATCTTCTCAGCGCCGACCATCGAGGTTGAGCGCGCCGGCCCCCTGCACGCCATCGTCAAGGTCACCGGCAACCACGCGGACAAGGCCGGGAACGAGATGTTCGAGTACATCTCGCGCTATCACTTTTTCGCGGGCAGTGGGCTGGTGAAGCTGCAGCACACTGTGGGTAATGACCAGGTGGACGAGACCCTCACCACCATCGAGAACTACGGCCTCGGCATTCCACTGAACTTCACCCCGGAGGCGCGTGTGACGGTTGACGCCGGCGAGGCAGGCCCCGTCGCCATCACGGGGTCTGACGGCCACATTGAGCTGACCCAGGACCTCGACAACCACTGGTCAGTGAAGGAACCTGGCGGGATGCATGAGGGAGAGTGGGGGCCGCAAGCCATTGATGTCAGCGAGGGCGGGCTCGGACTGTGGGTCGGCCTGCGACACTTCCGCGAGAAGTACCCCAGCCAGCTTGTCTTCAACTCTGAGAGCATGGGCGTCGGGGTCAACCTGCTGCCCCGTTTCCCGCCGGACAGATATGCCGAGCTGGGCGACGCGGTGGAGAGCGACCGGCTGTACTACCATCTGCGCGATGGCGGCTACAAGCTGCACTGGGGCGTGAGCTTCACCCGCGAGGTCTGGCTGGGCTTTCATGGCGAGGGCGACGCGGCGACAGGCGATTGGGCCGCCCACTTGGCCGAGCCGCTGGTCGCGCACGCGCCGCCGGCCTGGTACTGCGAGTCGGGAGCCTTCGGCGAGCAGCTTCCCCGCGCCGAGGGGCGCTTCGAGCGCTACGAGGAGATGATCGAGCGCGGCTTCGCGGAGCTGATGAGGCAGCGCGAGGTCAACCGGTCGTACGGCTTCCTGAACTTCGGCGACTGGTGGGGCGAGCGCGGGTACAACTGGGGCAACATCGAGTACGACACCCAGCACGGCCTGATGATGCAGTTCATCCGCAGCGGTGACCGCAAGTTCTTCGACAACGCCTGCTACGCCGCTGTGCACAACCGCGACGTGGACTTCGCTCACTACGCGAAGAACCCCAGAGATGTCGGCAAGACCCGCGCCCACTGTATGTTTCACACCGGCGGCTACGAGCCGCGAATGACCAAGGAGCAGCGCGGCCTTGCCTACCCGCGCGGGAGCTTGACCAGACCGCTGAGCGGCCACCAGTGGAACCGCGGCCTGTTCGAGCACTACTATATGACCGGCGAGCGGCGCTCACTGGAGACCGCGATGGGCCTAGGCGATGTGATGGCCGGGCAGCACACCACCAACTGGACCATCGGTCACCACGCCGGGCGCGACACCTCCTGGGCCATCGAGGCGGTGATGGCCGCATACGAGGCCACCTACGATCCGTTCTACCTGAATGCCGCCAGGATCCAGGTCGCCGATGTCATCCGTAAGCAGAAGGAGACCGGCAACTGGGGCTTCCCGGCCGGCTACTCGAAGGTGGAGCCCAAGCCCATCGGCGGTTACGCGTGGTGCTGCGGCTATCTCATCCTGGCGCTGGAGCTGTACAACAACCACGCGCACGATCCCGCCGTGGATGAGACGATCCTGCACGCCGCCGAGTGGCTGGTGCGCGACGAGTACGTGCCGGAGCGCAAGGGCTTTCGCTCCACCTCCTGCCCTACCTTCAATGAGCACACGCGGCCTGGGGCCTCTTGCCAGAGTGTCGCCCCCGCGCTCGCTCACGCCTACGAGCTTTCCGGCGAGGAGCGATACCTGGACCTCGCGCAGATGTGCTTCGCCTTCTACGCGAAGGGCGGCGCCGGGATCGGCAAGACCTACAGCCACGCCATCTGCAAGAGCCCGCACCTGATCTACAAGCTGCACCGCGCCGGGCGCGACGACATAGACCCGAGCAGGTGGGAGGACGCCTTTGAGGCTCGCGCGCCCCGCGTGCTGCCGCCTGGGGAGACTGCGAAGCTGCCCGTGCTGGTGCGCAGCAACCGCAAGGAGCCGGTGGAGGTGACGATCCAGGTCCTCGGCGGCGCCAATACAACTGTCACGCTCGAGCCCGGCGCCCCCTGGCAGTTGGTCGAGCTACCGGGCATCAAGCCTGGCGTCATTGAGGCCACGGCTACCTGCGGCGAGCAGGAGAAGAGGATACAGACCGAGGCCCTCCTTCCCGGGAAGCAAGCGGCGCTCGGCGACGGGGTTGGCCTGATCGCGGGCGAGGGCGACTTCCTGGGGCCTGCGCTGGAGGCGCTCGGCGTCAAGTTCGCGCGCGTGGCCAGCGTCGAGGAGCTTCAGCCGATGCGCGTCCTGTTCTTCGGCACGCAGGCCTGTACACTGGATGCCGCCAGGATGCGCAGCAATCCCGCCCCTCTGCTGCGTTGGCTGCACGCCGGGGGGACGGCCGTGTTCTCGCAGCTCAATGATGACGGCTGGGACCCGTTCCTGCTCGGTCGGGCGCTGATCGTGGAGGAGGAGGACTCCGAGGGCGGCGAGATCGCCGCGTGCGAGCATCCACTCTTCACCACGCCCAACCGCGTGACCGACCTGGCCGGCGCGAAGATGTTCGACAGCATCGGCTACCTGGATGAGCGCTGGCAGGTACTGCTGAGGGATTCTGAGGGACGGGCGGCGGTTGTGGAGTACAAGCTGGGCGAGGGCCGTGCGATCGTCTTCGAGCCGAGCTTCGAGCGATACGTCGCGGGCGAGCTGACGGCCACAACCGAGGATAGGGCTAACGCCTTCAAAGGCTTCCTTGAGAACGTGGTTGCGTACGCACTTCTTTAGCCTTGCAGCGGCGGCTCGCCGTTGTCTGTCATTCTGAGCGGCCCCGCCGAAGCGGGTCTGAGAATGACAAAGCGTTGTTGCGCAGGAAGGTGACACAGGACATGACCGGCTCAAGATCGGTGGTGCTGAGCGCGCTTGCAGCGGCCGTGTTGCTCGGCGCTGGGCCAGGTGAGGGCGCCCTCCTCCCGCTGGCGGTGCGGGGCGCAAGGACGATACTGCTGCGGGTTGAGCCGGGTCCTCTGAAGATCACGCTCTACAAGCGCGACCTGAACATATATGAGAATGCGGACGAGCTGACCGCGCTGCTCTACGACGCCGAGCGCCGGCTCGTAGCCACGCTGAAGATCCCCGACGACGGACAGGCAGCAAAGGCCGGTCGAGCCGATCAGCTTCAGTCCGCTGAGGCCACGGTGGAGTGTGAGAGTGCGGGCGTCTACCGCCTGCACGTGAGCGGGTCGGGGGACCTCGTGTTCGGCCTGGATACCTCGGCCGAAGGGTGCGTGGTTGAGGGGGGCGACATCCTCCTGAGCGATGGTACGGTCGCGGGCAGGCTCTTCTTCGAGCCGCCCGCCGGGGCATTCAAGATCACTGCGCAGGCGCTGCACGATCCGGGCCGGCAGACCATGCCGCTGCTGGACAGTGCCGGCCAGGTCGTGACGACCTTCGAGTTGTCCGAGACGGGTGAGGACCACGTCTTCGAGGTCGAACCGGCCCTGGGCGCGCGGGACGGCCTCTGGCATTTTGATATCGAGAAGATGGACGTCAAGATGAGCCTGGAGCACGTCTCTTCCTGGACGGCGGAGGGCGGGGCCTACTTCTTGGCGGCGAAGACGCGGTGGATGCTGCTGCCCTATCGGCAGACGCGCTACCTTCAGCCCGGCGGGGAGGCGGAGGTTGAATACAAGCTCCGCAACAGCACCGATGCGAAACAGAGCTTCCGGCTGGAGATAACGGCCGACTCGGGGCTGGAGTGCCAGATCCTGGGGCCGGAGTCGCCCGTGCAGCTTGCCCCAGAGGAGTTCTGCCAGGTGCGCGTGGCCGTGCGGCTGGCTGAGGATGCGCAGGCCGGCGCAGAGCTGAGGGCGCATCTGACCGCGGCGGCGGCGGGCGATGCCGACATAGTGGAGAGCCGCGGTCTCGACATCCGTGTGGGCGAGAGTCCTGTGTCCCGGTACCTGAACCTGCCGATCGTGCTCCGCCGCTACGAGCACGAGAACGCGCAGTTCGGCTACGCCCCCGACTACATGACCAACGAGGTCCACTTCGACCCGACCAACCGGCCCTTCATCCGCCAGCGGACCGAGAGTATGTACGGCACCTCGGGCATCACGCTCCTCGACGGCGACGCGTGGGCCGAGCGACCCTTCCTTGACGTCATCAAGCAGGCCTACCCGACATACCGCGGTATGTATGGCGCCGGCGGCTTCACGGGCGCGAAGGTCGCCTTCGACGGTGATGGCGGGGCCTACACGCTGCTCAACCTGTCCCTGACGGACAGGGGCCGGCAGAGCGTCCTGGTCTTCACGCCCGACGACGGGCGGACCTATCAGATCTGCGAGCTGCCGGGCAATGCCTTCGACATCGAGCAGTTCACGGGACACAATGCGCTCGACATCCCTCCGCCGATCCTGGCTTACGTCAAGACCGCCGACCATCCGGCCCGCTTCGCCAGCTACCACGACCTGCTGCTCTTCCTGCCCACAAGGGAGGGTGGCCAACTGGTCCTCGGGGAGCCTGTGAAGGTGGCCGAGAGCTGCGTCGGCTCGTGTCAACACTCCGGCGGGCCGGCCTCCAGCGCAACGCGCGAGGGTAAGACGCACATCGTCTGGGGCGAGATTACCGCCGACGACGCCCCAGGAGTGCCCACCTACGTGGCGACATACGACCATGCCACCGGCCAGGCCGGCGAGAAGGTCCTGCT
>CBFDBV010000140.1:0-10563 GCA_965603135.1 uncultured bacterium | reverse complement strand
AGGGCGTGCTGGGAGAGCGAGTCCTCGAAGGAGCGGGAGCTGGCAAAGGGGGCGGCCCAGAAGTCGCGGAGCTTCCGCCGCCACAGGACCAGCTCCGCCGACAGCTCGTCGGGGTAATACTTGTTGAAGTGCCGCCAGCCGTAGTAGAAGGCACGGGCCGCTCGCGTGGCGTGGTTCTCGCGGCAGCTCATGCTCGGGCGGATGTGCTCGTAGCCCTCCTTCGAGCGCATGATCTTGAGCAGATAGTTGGCGATCCGGAGCCGCTCCTCATCGTCGAAGACCCCGCAGGACTCCATCAGGTCCCACGACTGCGTCTGCGTGACGTAGCGCAGGTGCAGGCTGTTGTCTCGCGCGAAGAGCTTCTCATCGGGGACCTCCAGCTTACGGAGCATCTGCTCGCGGTAGTCGCGGGCGTGCTCGATGTCGCCGCTCTTCATGTACGCCGCCGCCGGCTTCATCTCGCGCCGCGGCCCGCCGGCGGGCCAGGGGAAGGCTGAGAGGCCCCGGTACCCCTCGCCGGTCTTCACTGTCAGGGAGATGTCGAGCGCATCGCCAGCGGCCCCGATCGCCTCCAGCAGCGCCTCTGTCGCAGCCTCCAGGCCAGCCTCGTCGGACGCGCCGACCACCAGGAAGTTCGCGCCGGTGCCCAGGGGGTCTATGAGCGGCCGCAGGACGTAGCCGCCCGCGCCGGGGAAGTACAGGTCCTCGCAGGTGTACGATTGTCTGTACAGGTGCTCCACGGCCCGGCTCGTGGCCAGGTTGCCGAGGATGATCAGGTCGCGTTCCTCCTCGGCCAGGTCCACCTGGTCATGAGCAACGATGGGCGCCTCCCAGCCTCGGGCTTGCAGCGATGACTTGATCCTCTCGGCCAGGCCCTCGCCGCCCTCGGCGGAGACGATGGCTACCGTGCCCGTCTCGGCCAGGCGCAATCCCCGCCGCAGCGGGCGGGCCCGACTCAGCGGCTGCTGGTCGTACTCCCGGACCTCGATGTCATCGAACCAGACAGTGCCAGCGGCTCCGTAGAGCCGGACGTTCACGCGCACCCCCTTCACATCCGGTGTCAGCGCGCTGACCGTCAGGTACTGCTTCCAGTCCTCCGTGGCGATGCTATCTCCGGCACCACCCAGCGTCAGCATCCCGCTCTGGCCGATACGCTCACCCTCAGCGTCGGTGTGGTAGAATCCGACAAAAGCGCCGTTCTTGCCCGTTACCTGCTCCATCCTGGCCCAGACGGAGAGGAAGAACTGGGCGCCCGGCCTGGGTACCGGGATCATATCGGAGGTCCAGCTAACGGTGGGGCCGCCATCTGAGGTGATTTTCAGACTTCGTTTGCCTGAGTGGACCTCGTCCTCGGCCCAGGTGCTCTGTCCGCCCTGCATGGACCACCCCGCCGGGCCGTCACCTTCGCCGGACTCCTCGGCACCCGGGTTCGGGCAGAGGTTCGGCAACTCGGCAGCGCGGACCGTCGTGAGGATGAGAGAGACCCCAAACAGCGCCAGCAGCAGGTACCCGTAGCGCATGATGTCCTCCCGTTTCAGAGCCAGACCCAGGACTGCGCGCACCGTGCGCGGGCGCTCGTTTCGCCAGGTCGTGAGTGCAGGCACTACCAACTTCCACACCTGGGCGATCAACTCCTTTCCGTCCTGGGCGTCGCTAGCCGACGAGGTCCTCAACGCCGACATGACGAAGTAGCCCGGCAGCGGAGTTAACTCGGAGGCGAGCCATGGCATCTCGAGCCCCATCAGCAGGAGGCGCAAAATGAGCCACGCATTCCGGGAAGAACTGCTTGCGCAGATGGCAGCGCTGGAGACCGTGGACTGTCATTCGCACACCGTCTCGGAGGAGGAGTACAACCAGGCGGCACCGAGGTCACTGTTTGCTCTCCCCTCGTACTTCGACCGCGACATCGCGAGCGTGACGGCGCAGACGGGCGACGAGATGTACGCCGAGTGCACCTGCGATGAGGAGCGGTGGGAGCGGCTCAACAGCGTGCTGACCCGAGCGCGCAATGTTTCCTATTGGCGTCACAACCTGGTCGCGTTCAAGGGGCTCTTCGATCTGACAGACGATGAGGTCACCGACGACAACTGGCGCACGCTGAACGAACGCATAAAAGAAAAGACGGCAGACCCGGGCTGGTACCATCACGTGACCGTTAACATCTGCAAACTGCAAACCCAGGCCAAGAACATCCCCTGGTTCGAGGACTGGGACCCGAAGTACTTCACCGCCGTGCTGCGGATGGAGCCGGCGCTGACATTGTGCCAACAGGAGACGCGCACCCAGCTTGAGGAGCACCTCGACTGCTCGATCACGGACCTGGCCTCGTGCCGGCAGGCGCTGGCGGACCTGGTGGAGCAATACCAGGCGCGCGGAGCCGTCGCCGTGAAGCTGGCTCACGCCTATTCTCGCACGCTCCACTCCGAGCCCGTCGAGGAGGCGACCGCTGCCGCCATCTTCGATGCCGCTCTGCGGGGCGAGGAGCTGACGCCTTCGCAGGTGAAGCAGTTCGAGGACTACGTCATCTTCTTCCTGGCCGGGCTGTGCAGCGACAGCGGCCTGATATTCGACATTCACACGGGCGTCCAGACCAACTGGGGGAACATCCCCGAATCGGACCCGCTTCTGCTGCTACCGCTGATCCACGCTCACAAGTCCACGCGTTTCAACCTCTATCACGCTGGCTATCCTTACAGCCGCGAGATGGGCATGCTGGGCAAGCACTGCCCGAACGTCTGGCTCAACATGGCCTGGATGTACGTCATCACCATGGAGGGTAGCCGCCGGACGCTCAGCGAGTGGATTGACTTGGTCCCCGGGCATCGTATCCTGGGTTTCGGGTCTGATGTGCGGTGGCCTGAACTGGTCTACGCGCACCTCGAGATGGCCCGCGCATGCCTGGCGGATGTGCTGGCTGAGAAGGCACAGCGCGACTTCCTCAGCCAGGAGGCGGCGCGGGGCCTGGCACGAATGATGCTCCGTGACAACGCTGTGGAGCTCTACGGCCTCTAGGGACTGGCACCGCCGATCCCTGAGGCGATCAGTTGCATCAGTGCGCGCTAATTCGGCTCGACTGAAAGGGAACCCCATGGAATACAGACAGCTTGGTCGCAGTGGAGTGCGTGTCTCAAAGATGTGCCTGGGGACGATGAACTTCGCCGGGCGTACCGACGAAGATGAGGCGCAGCGCATCATTGATGAGGCCATTGACAGCGACATCAACTTCATTGACACCGCCGACGTCTACGCCCGGGGAGAGTCCGAGGTGTTTACCGGCAATGCCCTCGTGGCGAACGGCCATCGCGACGACGTGGTGCTCGCCACCAAGGGCGTCGCCACTATGGGCGAGGGGCCGAACGATACGGGGGCCAGCCGCTACCACCTGGTGCGGGCCGTCGAGGCCTCCCTGCGGCGGCTGCGCACCGACCGCATAGACCTTTACTACCTGCACATCACCGACATCAACACCCCGATGGACGAGATACTGGAGACCCTGGACATTATGGTGCGCCAGGGCAAGATCCTCTACGTCGGCACCTCCAAATGGCCGGTGCCGCTGATCATGGAGGCCCTCTGGCTCGCGGACAAGCACGGCTGGCCCCGCTTTGTCGCCGAGCAGCCGCCGTACAACCTGACCGACCGGCGCATCGAGATGGAGCTGGTCTGGACCTGCATGCGCCACGGCATAGGCATCGTGCCCTTCGGTCCGCTGGCCGGCGGCGTGCTCAGCGGCATCTACCGCAAAGGCCGGCCGGCCCCCGAGGGCCACCGCTTCAAGGAGATCGGTCAGAGGGACTCGCACGAGCGATACACCGAGAAGACCCTGGACCTGATCGAGGGCCTCATCCCGCTGGCCGAGGCGAGAGGCGTCACGCTGGCGGAGTTCTCGTTGGCATGGTTGATGCAGCGGCCGGGGATCACGGCTCCCATCACCGGCCCACGGACGGTCGAGCACTTGCGCTCTTCGGTGAGCGCCTGCGAGATCGAACTGACCGATGAGGAGCTGGCGGCGGTGGACGAGGTCATCGCGCCCGGCGACAATGTCACCAACTACTGCACGCTCTACGACCGCATGTGCCGGGCGGTCAACAAGCCCGAGCCACTGAGCGCGTTCTAGGACCGACAGCGGCGAACAGCCACCGCATTGAGGCGAATCTACCGTGGCAGATGCAGCACTGACAAAGAGACGGTTGGGGCGCGCGAACCTCTACGTAACACCGCTGGGGCTGGGCGGGGCGTCGCTGGGCAGAATCCCCGAGGGCTACGACGATGAGCTGGCCGTGGCGACGGTGCATCGCGCCCTGGAGCTCGGGCTGAACCTCATTGACACCTCGCCGATGTACGGCGAGAGCCAGCGCCGCATCGGCATCGCGCTGGACGCGTGGTACGCGAACGGAGGCCGTCGCGAGGACATCGTCATCTCCACCAAGACCGGCTACACCCGGGATGGCATGGACTACTCGGCGGACTTCACGCGCCGCAGCGTCGCCGAGAGCCTGCGGCTGCTGCGGACCGACTACCTGGACATTCTGCTGGTGCACGATCCGCGGGACCTGGAGCCCGTGCTGGAGCCCGGAGGCGCGCTGGAGGCGCTGAAGGAACTCAAGGAGCAGGGGGTGATCCGCGCCATCGGCCTGGGCGTGCGCAGCCATGAGTTCCACCGCCGCTGCATTGAGAGCGGCGACTTCGATGTCTCCCTGACCCACTGCGACTACAACCTGATTGACCGGAGCGCGGCTGAGGGCGTTCTGGAACCGGCGGCCGCACACAATGTCGGCGTGCTCAACGGTGCGGCGGTTATGCTGGGCCTGCTCGGCGGGCGCGATCCCCGAGAGGTGGCGCCCAAGCTCGGGAGGTTCGCGACCGACGAGAGAGTCCGGCGCGTGTGCGAGTTGTGGGGCTGGGCACAGTCCGTCGGCGTCAGTCTCCTGGCATTGAACTTGCAGTTCTGCCTGCGTGAGCGGCGCATCGGCTCGACGCTGGTGGGCGCGTCGAACCCGGCGCAGATCGAGGCTGACGTGCAGGCTCTCTCAGAAGAGATACCTGATGAGCTCTGGCAGGAGTTGGCTGCGCGCCTTGGCGTACTCTGAGGTGCCGCCCTGCGCCGTTGCGCCCGCTCTCTTTCCGCGTTTAGAGATCCCGAGTCCTCTCAGGGAGGCGTGGTCTATGTTCAGCGAGCAGCCATCGTCCGGGTTGGCAGCGTTCATAGCGTTGGTGGTCTGCGCGAGTTGCACGACCGCCCCGGCACAGCTTCAGCAGCAGCAACTCCCGGTCCAGGCGCTTCCGGACGTGGGCAGTCCTCTGGTCGGTTTCCTGCCGCAACTGCGCACGGCGCCGGCGCCCGACTGGGTGCGGCCGGGCCTGCGCATCAACTACTACTCCGCCAGCGCCTCGATCCCACAGGAGCGGTTCTACGTCTACCGGAACGAGCGCGGTAACCTCATCAAGACGGACGAGCTAGGGCCCGCCGGCGAGGGCATCCTGCGCTTCGACCTGGTGGCCCTGGATAACGAACACGCTGTTGGGGCGATAACGGTCTTTCTGCTCGACGCCACCAGCGGGCTGAAGCTGCCGATGGAGCAGGCGTGTTCCATCGGGCTGCCGGGCGCCGGCGGAGCCTGGGCGAACCCGGGGGTCATCCGCGCAGCGGTCGGTACCGCCGGCGGCGGCCTCCTGGTGGTGCGGATGCCCTATCCCATCAACGGGACGACCTATGACTGCATCCGCTTTGACTACCAGGCGGAGGGCGCGCACCACGCCTCCGTGTTTGACGCTAACACCGGTCTGCTCTTGTACTACACACACGCTCTCGCGTCGCCGGACGGCAGGCACGTCAAACTGGCTCTGCTGAAGTTTATGGATATGCGGCAAATCGAGATTCCCTGGGAGGCCGGACCAGCTCCGCAGTGGGCCGCGCAGGGGGCAACCGTGAACTTCCAGGGCGCCGTGCAGGTGGCAGTGCCGGGCTCCCCGACGATCCCCATGCCGCTGAACATGGTCATGCAGGCCACCGACAGCGGGGCGACCTGGAGCAAGTTCCACGTGGTGCGCTACCTGAGCGGGATGATCAACAGCCAGGCCGACCTGGTCAGCGGACCGGCGCAGATACTCGGCGCATACTGGCTGCCGCCAGCCGGGCTGGCGGCCCTGCGCGACGGGATGGTGCTTGACAGCGACCCCACAACCGGCACCCAGGTGACAGTCAGCACAGGTGGCACCGACCAGCAGGGCAATGCGCTGGTTCTGATCGCGGAGACCGGCAACGGCCATGCGACCGTCCTGGGCTACAGCAAAGCAACAGGAGAGCTGGTCTACATAAACGAGAGGCGACAGGTGGGCGTGAGCGCATATCAGGCCGAACTCCAGAAGACAGCCGCCGGGTTCTGAACCTGTCCTGGACTGCTCACAGGGCATCGTGCGCTGAAGACGCGCATGGGAAGCATGCCCGTATCATGACGCGAGTTGGTGGATGGAGGGTGGTCTATGAGCAGAGCGATGTGTTCTTGCCGGATGCTGTTCGTATTGCTGGCCCTGGCCGCAGCAACAGTCTGCTTTGCTGAGATCGTGGAGGTCCCTCTGAAGAACGCGTCCTTCGAGGAGGGCGCCGACGAGAACGGCGTTCCCGTAGGCTGGTCGCGGTACGCGGGCGCCGGTCAGGATCAAGAGCTGAGGCTCGTTGACCTGGGTGAGGCCGAGGGTCATGCCCTGGTGATCGAGGACGGCGATCCCACGGCCGAGATCGGCGTGACCCAGAGCGTTGCGATCGAGCCGGGCCTTACCTACCAGGTGACGGTATCCGTGCGTAGCGTGGAGGGAGCGAGCACATCGGGCGCGTATCTCCAGTTCCGCCTCCTACCCTCAAATGAGTACAAGCAGACCAGCCTGGCGGCGGGTTCGGCGGAGAAGTTCGACGAGGTCTCACTGATCGCCACCGCGCCGCCGGATACAAAGAGCGCGACGATATACCTGTACTGTCACGCAGGGCCTACACCGAAAGTGGTGGTGGACAACGTGAAGCTGGTATCAGGCGTCGAGCCGCCCCCTCCCCCACCTCCGCCTCCCCCGGAGCCGGTCCCGCCGGTGTACGATAAGCTGAAGAGGCTGCACCTGGAGACAGACCTGGTGACGGAGGGCAAGGCAGCCGTCACCATCGTGGTGCCGGCGTCCGGGGTCTATCGCGAACCGGCAGCGGCCATCCAGCAGGCCATCGAGAAGCTCACGGGCGTCAAGGTGCCCGTCGTCACCGACGAGGCCTCCGAGGCCGCCGTGCCCCTCCAGGGCAATCTCATTGTCCTGGGCAACCGCTCGACGAACGGGACCATCAGCGCGCTCTATGACCGTTTCTACACGCTGCTGGACCTGAAGTATCCCGGGCCCCAAGGGTACGTGGTGCGAACGCTGCACAGTCCGTTCGGCGACGGGAGCAACGTGATCTTCGTGGGCGGCAGCGACACGGCGGGCGTGGAGGCCGGCGCGCAGGTGCTGGTTGACAGGCTCGCGGAGACCAACGCGAAGGCGAACGAGCTACGGGTTGGATGGCTGGCGGAGATCAAGCTGGGCGAGGGCGTCGAGGTCCCCACGGAGCTCGCGGATTTCAAGATCTGGGAGGAGTCCAAGACCTACGGGTCCGTCGGTTACTTCGGCTGGAACATCATCAGCAAGCGGATGGCGATGTACTATATGACCGGCGACGAGTTCCAGGCGCGCGAGTTCCTGCGGCTGTCGTTCCCCGGCGAACGCGAGATCAAGGAGATCGAGGAGGCCGACGGAGAGCGCATCGAGAACAAGCACGACCCCCTGGCCGGGCCCTATCACTACAGCGCCCATATGATGATGCTGTTCTGGGACCTGATCGAGGAGAGCCCGGTGTTCAGCGACGAGGACCGTCTGCGGGTCACGAACGCCTTCTCCAGGCAGCTCACGCATCGCGCCAGGGAGGGTATCTACGGCAAGACCAGCCACCCGGGCCACGTGGGCAATCGGCACGGCGACTGGGCTGCGATGTCCCTGTACGTGTTGGCGCGGTACTTCCAGAAGGACTACTCGAACCCCATCTGGCAGTGCGCGCTCGATTCGGTGAAGCTGTACTTCTCCGCGCTGGCCGACAGCGCGTGGCTGGCCGGCAACAACGATCATCTCTTCTGGTACACCTCGTACTACGATCCGATGCTCGACTACATCTGTATGAGCGGGGATCGCACCGGGCTGGAGACCGGCAACTTGCAGAAGGCGCTGCGCACCCAGGACGTGCTGTTCATCGGCGGCGACCCCGACTGGGGCGTGAGGGCCTCGTCGCTCAACTACCTGCACCGCGCGGCGTATCTGGCCGGCGATGGGCGGTTCCTGTTCTACCGCGACCGCACCGGCCTGGACACGGATGTCTTCCGCCTGGGGCAATCGTACTGGCCGGACGAGAGCCTGAAGCCCAAGCCGCCGACGGAGTTGCTGGACACCTGGACCATCCAGGAGATGCCGGAGCCTATGTGGGCGGCGCGCGGCAAGCCGGTGCCCCTGGAGACCGCCTTTCTGTGGGGAAGCTACCGCAACACGCTGGAAGGGTCGGGGGACTTCCTGCTCATCAAGGGGCACAATGGCGGCGGCCGCAACCCGTATCACACCTTCGTCCCGCTTGAGCTGCGCCTCAACGGCAGCACGCTGCTGAAGGGCTATCACACCCAGGTGCTCACCAGCGCCGACGGTATGGTCGAGCCCCAGGTGGCGATGGACTCGCAGCTCGTTCACCACGACGTACTGGGCGGCACCGTGGTCGCGGTGGGCGAGACGCCGAAGGCGGCCTTCTGCAACTGGCGGCGGACGCTGGCGCAGCGGGTTGGCCAGCATGTCCTGTTCGTGGACGACCTGGGCTTCCGCACCGACAGCGAGAACGTCAAGGTCCTGACCGAGTGGCAGACCGTCGGCGGAGCCTGGAACGCCGCGGAGAACATGGTGAGCATCAAGGGCAGCGCCGGATCGTCGCTCCCTCCGGGATGGCGCCGGGTGCGGGCACTGGACGTCGAGTGTGAGTGCGGGCCCGGGACGGCCGAGGAGCTTCTGTCGCGGCTGACGAGCATCAACATGATGCTGCTGAAGGCCAAGGAGCCAGGCACGTGGATCGAGATGCTCTTCGAGCTGCCGCAGGCGGTCACCGGCGAGGTGTTCGCCGAACTGCTCAACTACAAGGACCGCGGCATCGTGCGCCTGTATCTCGATGGCGAGCAGGTCGGCGAGGACTACGATCACTACGCGCCGGCCGTGGTCACCGAGCGCGTCCCGCTGGGCCGGCACGAGCTTGCCGCCGGCGAGCACCGCCTGCGCTTCGAGATCGTCGGCAAGCGCCCGGAGAGTGAGAGGATGTACGGCGGCCTGATAGGCGTGACCATCCGTCCCGAGGGCGCGCCTGACGCCGAGGCAAGGCCGGTGTTCGAGCTTCATCCCTCCGACCTGATGCACGCGAGCGGGGGCGGTGTGGTGACCATGCAGTGGCTCGGCACAGCCAAGCAGGGCCAGCATCGCATCTTCTTCCACCTGCTGGGACAGAAGGACAGCACAGATGAGCAAGCGCTGGGGTGCTACCGGCTCGCCGAGAACGCGGCGGCGCTGGCGCTTCCGGAGCCGGGCCTGGCGGTGGTCGGGGAGTTCGGCGCCACGGAGGCGGAGTTGGCGATCTGGGCCGGGGATCACCTGTACGGTCAGGGCGTGATCGCGGCAGGAAGCGAGCCGGCATTGCTGAGATCCGACGTGCCGGTTGACGTGGACTGGGACTTCAGCTCGGGCGCCCTGCACGTGGCCGCAGGCACGGACGCGGAGGTCGCGATCGCCCTTGAAGCGCCCGAGCAGGTGAAGCTGGATGGCGAGCCGGCGCAAGGCTCTGAGACCAAGGACGGTCTGCGCTCATTCGCCCTGCCGGCAGGGAGGCACGTGTTCGAGGCGGCCCGTCCGAGCGCGGAGGTCAGGGAGTTGCTGGCAACCTCGCTGCCCCAGGCTCTGGAGGCTGGCAGCGCGCAGCGCGCGCAGCTCGTGGCCGCCGCCGGAGAGGAAGAGCAACCGGCGGTGCCCGAGCTGACGGAGGTGCTGGCGGCGGACATCGGCGCCAAGCCGGTCGCCTCCCTCACCTATGACTCGCCCCAGGGCGAGTTCCTCTGTCTGGCCGAGGGACAGACGGTGCATGTCCTGGCCGCGGACGGCACGCAGGTGCGCACGCTGGAGGCGGACGGCGAGATCCGCGTGATGCGCTGGTGGCAAGAGCACAAGCTGCTGCTGGTGGGCTGCAAGGATGAGAAGGTCATCGCCTTCGAGGAGAGCGGCCAGCGGAGATGGGAGTTCGTCTCCGAGATGGACCGCGCGGTCTGGGAGGCCGCCAAGCAGTACTGGTTCAAGTCGGCTCATCCGGGCATCTACGGCCTGCACACCGGCGTCTTCCTGGACGGGAAGAGCCAGTGCTTCATCGGCAGCGCCTGCACGCTGGAGATCATTGACGAGCGCGGTCAGTTGGTCAAGCGCATGCCCATATTCTGGGGCCCGGGCTGGAAGTTCCTGCTCGTTGAGGGGCCGAATGACAGCATC
>CBFDBV010000139.1:0-10696 GCA_965603135.1 uncultured bacterium | reverse complement strand
TGGCGGCCAAGCCCGAGCTTGAGGGCTACCCCGAGGCCTTCCTGCTGGACAACAGATATGTGGATGATAGCGGCTACCAGCTCACCCTGAGCCCGGAGAGCGGGATGGGAACGCGCCAGCTCAGGATGCGGCTGGGCTTCGGCGCGGACATCGTGCAGTATAACTCCAAGTCCTTCGCCTGCGAGCCCGGAGTCTGGCACCACCTCGCCTTCACGTATGACGGCGCTGGGACCGGCCGCTTCTTCGTTGACGGGACCGCCCAGGGCGGCGACAGCCACCCCGAGCGCGGAGGCATCGCGCCCGCGCAGAAGCGCCTGATCATCGGTGATCGCGTGGGGAGCTATTACCACGGCTTCCCCGGTTACATTGACCAGGTGCGCATCTGTAACGGGGCCCTGGAGTTCCGGCCCGCCGGCTTCGAGGTGGTCTCGCAGCGCCGGGTTTTCGTGCGTATGGAGGAGCCGTCACGGGTTCAGGTGGCGGTCACCAACAAGCTGCAAAGCCCCCTGAGCGGCGCGAGGGCCTTCTTCGCGCTGGGAGGGCTGCCCGCGCAGGAGATCGCCATCCCGGACCTGGAGCCGGGCGCGCGGCATCCCATTGAATACGACCTGGACACCGGCCTGCGGCCCGATGCCTATGACCTCACCGCGACCATCGAGATCCCCGGCGACGAGGCCTACCGCAGCACGGAGGAGTTCACCATTACCATCGTGCCACGCGAGCTTCCCCACCGCATGCCGGTCGTCATGTGGGGCGGCGCGTCGGGGGAGCTGGACGCTCTCCAGGACATCGGCTTCACGCACTTCATCGGCGCGCGCACCGACTTCGGCAAGATCTGGGAGGCCGGCGAGCCGACCGAGGCCGCCAAGCCCGAGTCGGTGACCGGCACCATTGAGGCCATGGACGACGCCCTCACGCGGGGCATGAGGGTCTGCGCCGGCCTCTCTCCCGGCCGCTGGGCGGGGCACCTGGAGGAGTACCGGCGCATTCAGTCTGACGGTGAGCCGTACGGCGGCGAGGGCACTGTCTGCGGCCGGTTCCCCGAGATCCAGGAGTTCTGCTACAACGTCGGCGCCTCGGTGGCCCAGACCTATGGAGACCATCCGGGGCTGCAGACGGCGATGGTGCACACCGAGGTGCGGGGCGCCACGCGGCTGTGCTACCACGATCACGACAAGCAGGCCTTCCGGGACTTTGCCGGCTTCGACATCCCCGAGGGCATCAAGAGCCACAGGTATACGCCCTACCAGGAGATCGCCGACTTCCCCGCCGACCGGGTCATCCCGGACGACTATCCACTCTACGTCTTCTACCGGTGGTTCTGGAAGGACGGCGACGGCTGGAACGGACTGCACACCGCGCTGCACAACGGCTTCAAGTCGGCCGGGCGCGATGATATGTGGACCTTCCACGACCCGGCAGCGCGCTGCGCCAGCGTCTACGGCAGCGGCGGTGAGGTGGACTACCTGTCACACTGGACCTACTCGTATCCCGACCCTATCCGCATCGGCCTGTGCACCGACGAGCTGTTCTGCATGGCGGGCGGCTCCTCGCGCCCCGACCAGAAGGTAATGAAGATGACGCAGATCATCTGGTACCGCAGTCAGACGGCCCCCGCGCCCGGCGAGGAGGCGCAGGTTGCCACCGCCGACTTCGCAGACCACGACACGCGCCCCCAGGGCACCGGGACCGTTGACGCCTCGGGCCGCTATGTCGCGGCCTGGGAGAGGGAGATACCCGACGCGCGCTTCATCACCATCGCGCCGATGCACATGCGCGAGGCCCTCTGGACGAAGATCGCCCGCCCCATCCAGGGCATCATGTATCACGGCATCGGCTCCCTGCTCGACCTGGAGCACCAGCACGGCGCCTACCGGCACACGCACCCGGAGACCAAGCATGAGCTGAAGCGGCTCGTGAAGACGGTCATCGAGCCGCTGGGGCCGACGCTGATCCAGGTGCCCGACCGACCCAGCGACGTGGCCTTCCTGGAGAGCTTCGCCTCGCAGATGTTCGCCCGCCGCGGCACCTGGGGCTGGAACGGCGGCTGGGCCGGCGACGCATACCTGATTCTGCACTACGCCCACCTCCAGCCGCGCGTCGTCTATGACGAGACCATCCAGGAAAAGGGCCTGGATGACTTCAAGGTGCTGGTGGCGGCGGACTGCGACGTGCTGCCCAAGTCGGTGGTCGAGAAGATCCAGGCCTTCCAGGACCGCGGCGGCATCATCATCGGCGACGAGAACCTGTGCCCGGCCCTCCAGCCGGACATTCTCCTGGAGAGCTACGCGCGCCCGAAAGAAGCCGACATGGCCAAGAGTATGATGCTGGAGCAGGCGGAGAACCTGCGCGCCGAGCTGGACCCGCACTACGCGCGCTACGCCGACTCCTCCGACCCGAGCGTTATCACCAGAGTCCGCACCTACGGCTCGACCGACTACCTCTTCGCGGTCAACGACAACCGCGAGTTCGGCGGCTACGTCGGCCACCACGGGCTGGTGATGGAGAACGGCCTGCCGACCCAGGCAACGCTGAACGTCAGCCGTGAAGGGGGCCACGTCTACGACCTGGTGGCCCACCGCGAGGTCAGGCCGACGGCCGGCCGGGAGGGCATTGACCTGCAGGTGCAGTTCGGCCCCTGCGAGGGGCGGCTGTTTGTGATCACCGACCGGGCCATTGATGCCGTTCGCATCGAGGCTCCTCAGCAGGCCCGGCCGGGCGAGAGCGTCAATATCAAGGCGGCGGTCGTGGACGCGGAGGGGAGACCGATTGACGCCGTCGTGCCGGTGAAGGTGGAGCTGCTCGACCCGCACGGCAGGGCCACGGAGTTCAGCGGCTACTACGGGGCGAAGGACGGCCAGGTGCAGGTCACAGCCGACCTCGCGCCCAACGACGTGCCCGGGCTCTGGCGCATCCGCGTCCAGGAGCTGGCCTCTGGTCAGGTCGCCGACGCGTATGTGCGAGTGGCGGGCGGGAACTAGACTCGCGCAACAGCAAAGATCGCGCAAAGAGGGAGACTGCCATGCAACTGATTGCCTTCTCGAAGCTCTTCAAGGAAAAGAGCATGGACGAGCTGGTGGAGATGGCCCAGCAGTACGGTCTCGAGGGCTATGACCTGTGCGTCAGGTCGGAGTTTCCGGTCAACCCGGACAACGTCTCCGAGGAGCTACCCAGGGCGGCGAAGACGATGCGCGACGCGGGCCTCGACATCCCGATGATCACGGCTGAGGGCAGCCTACTCGAGCCGGACGACCCCACCGCCGAGCCCATGCTGGCGGCGATGGATGAGGCCGACGTGAGGCTCATCAAGCTCGGATACTTCAGGCTGGACCCGGCCGAGCAGGACTACTGGCAGGAAGTCGCCCGCATCCGCACGCTCTTTGAGGGCTGGGAGAAGCTCGGCGAGAAGCACAACGTGAAGATCTGCTATCACACTCACAGCAACCGCTGCATGGGCCTCAACTGCGCCTCGCTGATGCACCTCATCCAGGGCTTCGATCCCGCGCACATCGGCGCGTACATTGACACGGGGCATATGGCGGTGGAGGGGGAGGAGTGGGCCTTCGGCCTGGCGATGGTGCGCGACTACCTGAGCATTGTGGCTCTCAAGGACGCCATCGCCCTCAGGGAGGAGAAGAACGGCCACGGGGCCCCGAAGCGCGTGTTCCCTCCTGCGGGCCAAGGGATCGTGGACTGGACGGCGGTCTTCGCCGAGCTGGTCAGGATGGGCTTCGATGGCCCGCTGTCAGTTCACTGCGAGTTCCAGGTCGAGGAGGACGAGTTCGTCGAGACGCTGGAGCGCGAGATCGAGTTCTTCAAGACGCACCTGGCGAAGGCCGCAGGGAAGTGACGCAGGCGGGGGCGCGACGAGCCTCTGCGCAGGAGCCGATCGTCCGGATGATCAACTGCCTGCCGCTGGTGATGGTCCTCATCTGTGCCGCGGCCTGCGCCGAGGCCTTTGAGTGGCAGACCGCCTCTCCGGAGAGCCAGGGGATGTCCAGCGCGAAGCTGGCGGCCCTCGGCGAGCAGCTTGAAGCTCACAATACCAAGGCCCTGCTCATCATCCGGCACGACCGGATCGTCTACGAACGCTACGCCCGGGGCTGGAGCCGCAACAAGAGGCATTACACCGCCTCGCTTGCCAAGGCGCTGGTGGGCGGGGTCTCGTTGATGCTGGCGCTGGATGATGGGCGGCTCAGCGCTGACGATCTCGCCTGCAAGTACGTTCCCCCCTGGCGTGATGACCCGCTCAAGTCGAAGATCACGATCCGCCACCTCGCCACGCACTGCTCGGGGATCGAGGACGCCGAGGAGGAGGGCGAGTCCCACGAGCAGCTTGAGGGCTGGAAGGGCGACTTCTGGAAGCGCAAGCCCAACCCCTTCCTGAGCGCGCGGGACCAGGCCCCCGTCATCTTCGAGCCGGGCAGCCAGGCCGCGTACAGCAACCCGGGCATGGGGATGCTGTCGTACTGCATCGCCGCGACACTCAAGGGTGCCCCGGGGCCGGATGTCAAGACGCTGCTCACCAAGCGCGTCATGGACCCCATCGGAGTGCCGCGCGGCGAGTGGAGCATGAGCTACGGTCAGAGCTTCGAGCTGGATGGTCTGGTGTTGCACGCGAACTGGGGCGGCGGCGGTTACAGTCCCAACGCGGTGGCGCGGGTCGGCCGGCTGATGCTGCGCAAGGGCAACTGGGACGGCGCCCAACTCGTAAGCCCCGAGGCGGTGGAGATGGTCACGACCGACGCCGGGATGCCCACGCCTGACCGCACTGAGGGGATCGGGCTGCGTTCCGGGCTGTGTTGGTGGCTGAACTCGGATGGCGTCCTCTCGAAGCTCCCGCGCGATGCGTTCTTCGGCTCAGGAGCGGGCAATCAACTGCTCATCGTGATCCCCAGCCTGGACCTCATCGTGGTGCGCAATGGGTCGGCGCTGGGCGGGAGCTTCTGGGACCCCATCCAGGAGCTTCTTCTCAACCCTCTGATGGAGGCCATCGTACAGGCGCCTTACGCTCCGAGCGAGCTGATCGAGGGCCTCACCTTCGCGCCCGTCGAGGAGATCGTCCGCAGGGCCGAGGGCAGCGATAACTGGCCGATCACCTGGGCGGACGATGACATGCAGTATGCGGCCTACGGCGACGGCTGGGGCTTCGACCTGCCGACGGAGCGTAAGCTGAGCCTGGGGTTCACGCGCGTCATCGGTGGGCCTGGTGACTTCATGGGCGCCAACATAGCTGCTCCGAGCGGCGAGCGCACCGGCGATGGCGCAAAGGGCCCCAAGGCGAGCGGAATGCTCATGGTGGACGGCGTGCTGTACATGCTGCTGCGGAACGTCGGCAACTCGCAGCTTGCCTGGTCGTCCGATCGCGGCCGCACGTGGCAATGGGGCTTCCGCTTCGAGCACAGCTTCGGCTGCCCCAGCTTCCTGAACTTCGGCAGGGACTACGAGGGAGCGCGTGACGGGTACGTCTACGTGTACTCGTCCGACGGCCCCAGCGCGTACGAGTCGTACGACGGCGTGGTGCTGGGGCGCGTGCCCAGGGACAGAATCAGGGAGCGCGGCGCTTACGAGTTCTTCGTGGAGCTGGACCGCGACGGCATCCCGGCCTGGACTTCCGAGATCGCCGAGCACGGGCCGGTCTTCACGTATGCTGGGCACTGCGCGCGTCTCGACGCCGCTTACAGCCCCGGCATCAAGCGCTACCTGCTGGCGCTCGGTTTCGACCACCACGGAGGCTGGGGCATATTCGACGCCCCCGAGCCGTGGGGCCCGTGGAGCACGGCCTTCTTCACGACTGGTTGGGATGTCGGTGACACTCACAGCTACCGCTTGCCCAGCAGGTGGATCAGCGCCGATGGGCTGACGATGCACCTGGTCTTCTCGGGTCGCAAGCACGGGGATATGGACTACGACGCCTTCTGTGTCAGGAGGATGGAGCTGCGCCTGCGACGCTGAGCGCAGCGAACGGTCTCACAGGTGAGCAGTTGCGTCGGAACAGAGGGAAGAAGGATATGAGAGAGACCCTGTGTGTTGCTGCTATCTGCATCGTCGCATCTGCCGGGCTCGCGGCCGCGGACTGGCACCACCCCCTGTACGTGGGCAACGGCGGAATCTGGCGCCAGCGCGTGGGCATCGAAATCCGCAATGAGATGGATCGCGAAGCCCTCGGCGATCCCGTAGCCCTGCGCGTCGGCACGGGCCCGGGTGAGGCCGATCTCATCGGCGTACCCGCGCGAGAACTGCGTGTGTGCGACGCCGACGGGATGGAGATGCTCTATGACATTGCGGGCCCCGAGGGGCAGAGGATCACCAGCGGCGCGATTCCGGGGGGCAGCACACTGACCATCCCCGCCGAGTGTCCCGCCCACGCGAGCGTCACCTACTACGCGTACTACGGCAACTCCGCCGCCTGGGCTGTGCCGGACTTCCTCGATGCGGCCATCAGTGTACGCAATGGCGGCGTGGAGGAGGGAGCCGGAGACACGCCCTTCGGCTGGCAGCACGATCGCGGGGACGAGCAGCACCGCGCAACGTGGGTCGCTGAGAGCCCTCACTCGGGCAACAAGTGCCTGAAGATCGTGGTTGCCGAGGGCGCCCAACCCACCTGGATCGCCACCCGGCAGCGGGGCATTCACATCATCGGCGGCGCGGAGTATCGTATGACCGCTTCGGTCAGGGCCGAGAACGTGGTCGGGTACGCCGGCTGGTACCTGCACGTGGGCAATGACGAGAAGCCCATGATGATAGCGCCGATGCTCGAGGGGGGAGACGGGACCTACGACTGGAAGCAGGTGACATTGGAGTTCACGGTCCCCGAGGAGGCCAACCTCGCCAGCCTGGGGACCGTCCTGCGCGGCACCGGGACCGCCTGGTTTGATGACGTGACCCTGGAGACATCTGACAAGCCGAAGCTGTCCGCCACGGCCTCGGAGCCCGAGGAGCTGGAGGTCAGCGAGATCGGCCAGGACGCGCCGTGGTACGATGACAACCCGGGCGATGACCTTTACTGGGACTACCGCGTGCCCGCGAAGGTCATCAACCTCTCCGACCGCCCCCTCGACCGGCCGTTGATCCGCGTGGACCTCTCCACGCTCGCGGTTCGCCTGCGCGGCGAGCCCAACGCCGGCTCCGTCCGCGTCACCGCGAATGGCGAGCTGGTCCCGCACTTCGAGTTCCAGGACGGCCTGCTGTTTGAGGGTCAGGTTCCCGCGCGCACCGTTCGGACCTACTACGTCTACCTCTCGGCTGACCCGCGCATCGGCTCAGCGGGCACCTCGGACTACGCGGGCCTCGTGGCAAGCGACCGTAACCTGGTCGAGAACCCCAGCTTCGAGTCAGGCGACGATCTGCCCGATGACTGGCCGGGCGGGGCGGAGGGCGAGCGGCCCGAAGGCGTCATGATGAGCCTCGACGCGCCCGGGCTTTTCGGCAAGCGCGCCGCCAGGCTGCACATCCCCCACGAGGCAAAGAAAGCCTGGACCGGCTGGCGGCAGGATGTGCCCGTCGAGCCCGGCAAGACCTACCTGTTCGCCGCCTGGCTGAGGACCGAGGACATCCGGGACAAGGTGCAGCTCCACGCTCACTGCCGGAACGCGGATGGTGAGCTGTGCGAGACCAAGAAGCACACCGGCGCCGGCCCTGCCCTTGCGGGCACAAGCGACTGGACGCTGCTGTCGGGCCTGTTCGAGATGCCCGACGACATCGCCAGCTTCCAGCTTCACCTGACCATGCTCGCCACCGGCACGGTCTGGCACGATGGGGTGGTCCTGGCGGAAGCCGCGCCCGGCACTGTCGGACGCCTCGAGTCGCGCCCGACGCCGGAGCTTGCCGGAGTTGTGGCCTGGCCGGTCAATGCAATTGTGAAGGTCTTCCAGGAGGAGCCGTTGCCCCGCGAGGTCCTACCGGCCCGCATCACCGTGGCGCGAAACGAGAAGGAGCCCCTGCAAGTCGCCATCCGCAGCCCCAGGGCAATGACCGGCCTGCGCGTGGAGGTGGATCCGCCCACGAATCCTCAGGGCGACAGGCTGACCGATCTCGAGATCGCGGTGGTGGGATACGTGCCCATTGATCACAAGACGAGTTACTACCGCTCCGAGGTCCCGGCCTGGCACCGGCGGTTTCCCACGACGCCCGGTCGCTGCGATGGTTGGCCAGGCATGTGGCCCGACCCGCTGCTGCCCCGCAACGACGGCGAGCCCGCGGCTCGCGGGCCGGACGGTGGTCCGGCCCCTCCTTACGACAACCGCTTTGACCTGGCCGCCGGCGTCACGCAGCCGATCTGGATCACGGTCAGCGTTCCGAAGACCGCCCCGGCGGCCGAGTACACGGGGGCCGTTCGACTTGCTCACGAGGGCGCGACGCTGGCCGAGGTGCCCTTCACCGTCCACGTCTGGGACTTCGCGCTGCCCGACGAGAGCCATGTAAAGGCCATCTACGACCTTCGAGTGCGGGACCCGCGCTGGCAGGTCCCGGGGAAGTCGCACCAGGAGCTGCGCGGGGACTTCTGTCGCTTCATGGCCGAGCGCCGGGTCTGTCCGCATCGCGTCTATCCCGAGCCCAAGATGAGCTACCAGGATGGCAAGGTCACTGCGGACTTCGGCGAGTTTGATGAGGCCGCTGAGTACTACTTCGGTGAACTGAAGCTGACGCACAGCTACACTCCCGGGTACTTCTACTGCTTCGGCTGGGGGCATCCGCCCAGGAAAGCCTGGGGCGAGGCGCCTTACGAGGGCGAGTATCCCTACGAGGGGGTTGACCGGAGCAAGCTGCGCCCCGAGTACAAGAGAGCCTACCAGGCGTGCCTGAGGGCCTACTGGGAGCACCTGAAAGAGAAGGGCTGGGACGACAAGGTCGTCCTGTACATCTCAGATGAGCCCTGGGACCGCTACGAGCACATCAAGACTCAGATGAGGGCGCTTTGCGACATGATCCACGAGGTGGACCCGGACATCCCCATCTATTGCAGCACCTGGAAGCACGTTCCGGAGTGGGACGGCTACCTCGACGTCTGGGGCATCGGGCACTACGGCAGAGTCCCGGTCGAGAAGATGGGGGAGTTGCGGGCGGCGGGAGACGTCATCTGGTGGACTACCGACGGGCAGATGTGCACGGATACGCCGTATTGCGCCGTCGAGCGGCTGCTGCCCCATTACTGCTTCAAGTACAACGCCGAGGCCTACGAGTTCTGGGGCGTTGACTGGCTCACCTACGACCCCTACGAGTTCGGCTGGCACAAGTACATCCGCTCCAGCGGCGAGCCGGGCCAGTACCACTGGGTGCGCTACCCCAACGGCGACGGCTTCCTGGCCTATCCAGGTGGCCCGGTGGGCCACGATGGGCCGGTCAGCTCCGTGCGCCTGGAGCAGGCCCGCGAAGGCGTCGAGGACTACGAGTACCTCTATCTCCTGCGCGATCTCGTCACAGAGGCGAAGGCCGCGGGGAAGGACGTTCGCGAGGCGGAGGAGGCGCTGGCGCTGGCGAGCGAACTCGTGGACATCCCTAACGCGGGCGGACGCTACTCGACGAAGATCCTGCCGAATCCCGATGCGGTGCTCGAGGCCAAGGAGGCGGTGGCGAAGGCCATCGAGGGCCTTCGCGGCTGAGGGAGGGGACAGTCACCGATTTCCGTTTGATGCGTTGCGACCGGCCAAGGTGCAGGTGAGCGGAATCGGTGACTGTCCCCCTCTTGCCCCTACGCGAACTGCGGCAGCCACCGCTTCTGCGCCTCGAATATCTCGTCCACCATCTCGCGGATCCCGGCGAGCGGCAGCACTGCTGAAGTCAGCGGGTCGAGCATCACGGCGCGGTGGACGGCCTCGTGGTCGCCATCCAGCGCGCCCATGACCGCCAGCTCCTGCGAGCGCACGTTGGCTTCGCTGAGCGCCGCGCACTGCGGCGGCAGGTCTCCCACGAAGCACGGATGCACGCCCAGACCGTCCACCGTGCACGGCACCTCGACCGCGCAGCCCTCGGGCAGGTTGGCGATGAGGCCGGTGTTGGGGACCGTGACGTTCACGCGACAGGGGCGGTCGGTCTCCATGGCCTCGATGATGTCCGCGGTGTACTCGTGGGTGCGCTCGATCTTTAGCGCCTTGGGGCCCTCAAGCTCCTCTTGCAGACGCCCGGCGTACTGCTCCCAGCGACTTGACATCGCCTGCATATCGCGTGGCTTGAGGGAGAACTGTTCCATCAGCTCCGGCGTCCGGCGGAAGTACGGGACATACTCGCTCATGTGATGGCTGCTCTCGGTGACGAAGTAGCCGAAATGTCGCAGGATCTCGAAGCGCACGGAATCCCTGGCGTAGATGTCCGCGTCCGCCATCTTCTCGCGCAGGAGCGGGTAGAGGTCCTCGCCGTCGCGCGCCAGGCGCAGGAACCAGGCCATGTGATTGATGCCCGCGACCCAGTAGTCCAGCTCCTCGTGGGGGACATCCAGGTAGCCGGCAAGCTGTTTGGAGGTTCCCTGGACGCTGTGACACAGCCCCACGTGCGCGATGTCGGGGCGGGCCACGCTCATCAGCCAGCAGTTGATGGCCATCGGGTTCGAGTGCTGGATGATGAGGGCTTCGGGACAGACCTCGCGCATCCGGTCGGCGATCTCCAGCAGCGCGGGCGCGTTGCGCAGGCCCTGGAAGATGCCGCCCGGGCCGATGGTGTCGCCCACGGCCTGGTCTATCCCGTACTTCAGCGGTATCCC
>CBFDBV010000138.1:0-10778 GCA_965603135.1 uncultured bacterium | reverse complement strand
CGCCACGTGCCCGCTCATCTGCTCGCCGGGCGCCGGGGCGCCCGCGGCGCTGACGTACACCGCGATGCGCTCCTCGACCGGGAAGCCCATGGCCTTGACCACCACCCGCCCCCGGGGTAGCTGGTCGGGCGCACGCGCCGCGAGCGCCTGCATGCCGCGCGCGAAGCTGGCGCGGATCTCGTCGGCGTCCAGTGGACGGTCGTGGATACGCGCCTCGTCCATGGCCGTGCGGCGGTTGCCCTCCCCGCCCCACGGCTCGCCGAACTTGATGAGGCTGAACTCGCCCACCGGCACCGCGCCGCCCGTACGCTCGCGCACCATGGCGCCGTCAATGAACAGCCGCGCCCGGCCCTTCTCCCAGGTGCCGGCGATGTGGTGCCATATCCCCGGCTGCCAGTCGGTCTGCACGTAGGGCACCGCGATCTTCGCCAGTCTCTCCTCTCCGGGCACGCCCTGCACGAAGAAGGCGGTCTTGCGCGAGATCCCCTTGTCCTGCTCGGTCTTGAAGTACTTGTAGAGGATGAGCCAGCCAGGCTCCTTGGAAGTGGTGAAGAAGACATGGAAGAGGTCATCGTCGCCACGCCAGTCCATCGGCTTCACCCAGACCTCGACCGTCCCGGCCTCGGGGTTGATGTTCGCGCCGCCCGAGTACTCCACGTAGTCCATCTCCGTCACGATGGCGAGTCCCACCACGCCCTCGGTGGTCTCGATCTGAGCCAGCACGGGCCGCTCGGTCTGGTCGGGAACGACTTGGCGGATGGTGGCCGTCGCCTCGCCAGCGGCGACCTCGGCGTCGAGGCGGCCCTCGAAGCCGGCATGGAACAGCAGGTCCGGCTCCTGCGCGATAGCGGGCGCCGCGAGCATCAACAGAAGGGCGACGACAAGCATGGTGGTCTCTCCCCTCGGGAAGGCTTCCGGGCGAGAGAGGTATTCACGCCCGGCCGCCGCGAGTCCTGCGTCGGCGCGCCTGTCGGCAAGGGCTGCGGGGCCTGCACGTGGGACTCCCCAGTCGCCGAGCCGGCGCGGGGCGAGGCACGCCGGGGATCACAGGCCGCACGAGGAGGACCGACCGTGCGCCATCTCTGGCCGGCTCCCCCTCCGCCTCCCTCAGTCTGCTGATGATCTGCTCAGGCGTGTGCCGCTTGCTGCTCATTCCACTGCCTCCCTATCGCGTCCAGGTGCCCAGATTCTAACATAACACCTGGACCCGTTCTTGGGGGCAAGGTCATGGAGTCCTTCAATGGCAAGCTGCGGGACGAGCTGCTGAACGTGGAGATCTTCGACACGCTGCTGGAGGCACAGGTGCTGGCGGAGCGCTGGCGAAGGCACTACAACACGGTGAGATCGTACGCCCGATACGGACGGCAGATGCTGGTTACACGATCGGCGTTCGCCGTGGCTCCCTTGAGGGAGAAAGAAGGCCGGTCATGCGATGAGGCTCGCGAAAGGAGACGGTGATGCGACGACTGCTGACTGCCTGTGTTGCGCTGGCATACACACAAGTGGCAGTGGGAGATGAGCCGGTGATGATCCTGGAACACAACGAATCCGTAGCGCCGTGGAGCGAGGAGTTCAAGTTCGCGGTGCCGCCGTTCTCGGTGGAGCACCAGGTGAGGCTTAGCCTGCACGCGAGGATCGCAGCCGACAGGCTGAAGGGCTCGAATCACTGGCTGAAGGTGGCCGCGAACGGGACGTACCTGGGGGAGCCAGCACTTCTGAACAAGCCGAACGAGTTCACGCTGGTGCAGGGGCTGGACCTTCTGTGGGTCAAGCAAGCAACCCTCAGGGTCCTCTACTCGCCGGACTTCCAGGCGGCGATCATTGACGGGGAGAACCCCTACGCGTGCCCGGACGCGGATCCCTACAGGTTCGTGCTGGACATCACACCGTATGTGCAGCCCGGCGAGAACATCTTGCGGCTTGAGCACCTGCAGGTGCTGGCGAAGCCCTCGACGATGATCATCCGCAACGTGCAGGTGGAGGTAGGCAAGCCGATCACGCGCGAGGATGAGGAACTCGAGCCCGCCCCGACGGGGCCGCTGCCCACGTTCGTGCCCAGGAGGCCGCAGGAGGTGGAGATGGAGGTCGGCCTGGCGGGGGGTGGAGCGATCAGCCTGAGGGTCGGAGGTCGGGAGGTGGTGGTGACCACGAGGACGAGTCTGCCGGGCGGTCAGTGGCTGGAGACCGATGCGGACGAAGCGCGCTCGAGCGTAGATGGATCGGCTCAGGCGTCGTGGGCGTCTGGGAGCTTTCAGATCGAGCGCGAGGTGATGGTGCGATCGGACCACGTGCACGTCGAGGACACGGTGACGAACGTCGGGGATGAGCTGGCAGGGATGATGATAGAGCACCACGCACGGCTGGACGAGCCGCCGGTGGAGGTGCGGATCGCGGGCCAGAAGGCGTACACGACGCAGATGCGGACGCACAACCCGGCGAACCCCTCGATGTTCGCGCAGTGGCAGGACATGGGCTTGGGGCTGGTGGCAGAGGACGACATCCTGCGCGTACACAACCGTTGCTTGCTGACCGAGGAGAGCCTCGGAATCGGGGACAACCGACTTGGGCTGGAGGCGGGGAACTCCGTGACGCTGGAGTGGAGCATCTACCCGGTCCCCGGCGGGGACTACTGGGACTTCGCCAACGCGGTGCGGCGCAACTGGGGCTCGAACTTTACCATCCCCGGACCGTTCGTGTTCGGGCACGGGCTGCACAGCGACCGGTCCGCCGAGGCGTTTGGCAAGTGGGCGCGCGACCGGAGCCTGAAAATCATCTGCGGGGGCATCGCGCAATACCCGGACCGCAAATACGCGCACGGGACGGCGATGACGTTCGCCCGGGACTGGGTCAGCCGGGAGAAGAACTGGATCCAGAAGATGCAGGAAGCCGCGCCTGAGGTTTGGCCTGTGTGCTACTTCCACTCGTTCTGCTCGACCGAGCCGGACGGGGAGAGGAAATACACGGACGCGCGGATGATCAACGGCAAGGGGGAGCATGTGGGATACCCCTACCGGTATCGCCTGCCGCTGTACGTGCCCACCAACGACAACAGCTACGGAAAGGCGCTGTGGGGGTTCGTGGACACGATACTCGAGGACATCGGGGCGGCGGGAGTTTACTGGGACGAGATGAGCCACAGCGTATTATGGTACGTCTTCGGCGCGCCGTGGGACGGGTGCAGCGTGCGGTTTGACCCGAACACGCACGAGGTGCTGGGCAAGATCACGAGCGTGGCGCTGGCTACGCAGGAGCTGCGGCTGGAGATCGTCCAGCACGTGCGGGACAAAGGCAAGTTCCTGATGGGCAATACCCAGCCGGCGACGCAGACGATGCACAACGAGAAGGTCGTGCGGTTCGTGGAGACGGGGACGTACTCGGCGATGAGCAACACGCATCTCGAGTGCCCGCTGGGCCTGGGCAACCACCACCTCGACAAGACGCCGGGCGAGGTCGTCAAAATCATCCGCAACCTGCTGCAGCATGGTGGGACCTGGTACGGATGGCACTACCTGTACGAGCCGCCGGAGTGGAACTTCAGCTCGGTCATGTTCCCGATCACGCCCGTGGAGATCCGCGAGGGGATGGTGCTGGGCGAGGAGCGCATCCATACGGCGCGGTCGGGGATCTTCGGGTTCGCGGATGGCGCGCCGGCGGAAGTCTACGTGGTCGGTGGCGATGGCATGCGCGTCGAGGACCCCGATGTGAAGGAGATCGTGGAGGACGGCCGGCACCTGTACGAGATCAGAATGCCAGGGGATCAGTTTGCGGTGGTGGTCAAGAAGGGCAATGGGCGATAAGTAATGGGAGGCCGGCTACCTGGAGTCATCTGACGGCAAGCTGCGACACGAACTGCTGAACGTGGAGATCTTCGACACGCTGTTCGAGGCGCAGGGGCTGGTGGAGCGCTGGCGGGCGCACTATAGAGCAGTGAGGCCGGACGTTTCTCTCGCGGCCATGTTCGAGCACGCCATCAAGCCGCCGGCCGACACGGATGCGGGAGAGGAGTTCTGCAGCCGGCGGACCGTTGAGGCCGGGCAGGGTGTCGCCTGGAGCCCGGCGAGGCGGCGGCATGCGCCCTGCGCCGGGAGAGACGGGATTGGGGGCAATCGCCAACACACAAGGGGATCAACCATGAGCAGCAGCGCAAAACCCTCGGGAGTCAGCGCGGCTGGCCGGTTGGTGCTGATGTGGTGTGCACTGCCTCTCGCGCTCGGTGTGTCTGTCTCTGAGTCACAGCCTGGGGCGGTCTTCACCGACCGAACTGCCGAACTGAGCCTCGAGCTGCAGAACGCGCCGGCTTGCTGGGCTGATATCAACAACGACGGGTGGACTGACCTCTGTGCCGGCGGAGTGGTCTGGAAGAACAACGCGGGGCAGAGCTTCACCCGGCTCGCAAGCGACGTCGGGGCTGTGGTCGCCGCGGACTTCGACAAGGACGGCTTCCTGGACCTGTTCTCGTGGTCCTCGCTGCAGGCGTATCGCAACAACGCCGGCGTGGCCTTTGCGCCGATCACCATGCCCGAACTGGCGTGGTCCGTTTCCCGCGGCGCCTGCTGGGCTGACCTCAACGGCGACGGCTTCGTGGATCTGTACGTCGGCGGGTACGAGGACTGGGATGCTGGCATTACCTACCCCGACATGGTCCTGCTGAATGAAGGGGTGAGGGCTTCCGGCTGGCCTGGAGCAATGCCCGCTACCGCGCCCGAGGCGTTGCCGCGTGCGACTTCGACGAAGACGGTGACGTTGACGTATACGTGTCGAACTACCGCCTTCAGCCGAACGTGCTTTGGCTCAACGATGGTTCGGGCACGCTTGAGGACGTTGCTGCGGCCTACGAGGCGGTCGGCACCTCTCCGGGCTTCGGCGGCGGTCACTCGATAGGCGCCGCCTGGGGCGATTTCGACAACGACGGTAACATCGATCTCTTCGTCGGCAACTTCGCGCATCGGGATAATCGCGGCGACCAGCCGAAGTCACGCTTCCTGCGCAACCTCGGCCCCCAGGCAGGCCACACCTTCAAAGACCGCGGCACGTGCGGCGTGTTCTACCAGGAGTCCTACGCCAGTCCCGCCACAGGCGACTACGACAACGACGGCGATCTGGACCTGTTCTTCACCACTGTCTACGGCACCGCTTCGTTCGGCAAGAAGAACCATCCTGTCCTGTTCCGCAACGACGGGGACTTCGTCTTCGCCGATGCAACGTCGTCGGCCCGGCTCGCCGGGCTGGCCCCAACTTACCAGGCCGCCTGGTCAGACTTCGACAACGACGGAGACCTCGATCTGGCGACTGCGGGGAAGCTGTTTGACAATGGCTGTGGGGGGAACCACTGGCTCAAGGTGCGGCTCGACGGCGACGGGAGCACCGTCAACCGGTCCGCAATCGGGGCCCAGGTCCGGATCAGACTGGAGAGCGCGACGCTGACACG
This sequence comes from uncultured bacterium, assembly GCA_965603135.1. Taxonomy (GTDB): domain Bacteria; phylum Armatimonadota; class Zipacnadia; order Zipacnadales; family UBA5352; genus CBFDBV01. Next base: position 5,350 of record CBFDBV010000138.1, on the reverse strand, counting down.
GCAGGTTGAGGCCGGCACCGGAGAGGGTAACCAGAGCGATCTGGTCCTGCACTTCGGGCTTGGCGCGCACGCCGGGCCGGTCAGCCTCGAGATCGTGTGGCCCGGCGGGACCGCACAGACGATCGGCGACGTCGAGGTCGACCGTCTGGTCGCTGTGTGCTTCGGCGAACTGCCATGACCCGTTGAGAAGTCGGGCTTCATCCCCAACATGCTGTCCGCCGCCTGCAGATAGGCCACCAGCGTCCTACGACGCGTCGGCCTCAGTCTGTTTTCCGCAGTACGTCCCGCAACACCGCCTTGTCCAGCCTCAGGTCCGCCACCAGATGCTTCGGCCGAGCGGCCTCCTGCTCGAGCTCGCGCAGCCGCCGAATATCCCACACCCCCGACCCGCCACAGCGCTTCTTCCAGCGGCGAGAGGTCGCGTCGGCTATCCCCATCTTGCGGCTGGCCTCCACCACCGGTGTCCCGGCTTCCGCCTGCTGCAGGGCAAACAGGATCTGGGGTTCAGTGTAGCGGCTGCGCTTCATCTCCATCAGTCCGCCTGGATGCACTACACACCTTCACCTTCTCAACCCAATTCCAGGCGGACCAGAAAGCGGGGTTGAGACCACCCACGCAACCCTGGACGGAGGGCTGCGCGCGGCGAGCCATGGAGCCCCGGACTGGATCGCCTCTGGGCCCGGGCCTCGCAGCGTGTCAGTAGCGCCCGTAACACCGGGCGGTCTGGACCATAGTCTCGACGACCTCGGGCCGCGTCTGTCGCGGGATGCCCTCGCCGGTGTTGAACACATAACCCCCGCCGGGCTTGCCCGCCTCCACGATGCGCCTCGTCTCGGCCTCCACCTCACTGAGGTCGTCACAGTTCATCAGCTTGATTGGATCGGCGTTGCCGGACAAGCACGCCCTGTCGCCGATGGACGCCTTCATCTGGCCGATGTCTACGCCCTCGCCGAGGTTGATGATCTCGAAGTGGTCTGCCGCGATCTTAAGGTGGTCCGGGGAGTCCTCGCCCGCGTGGTAGATGACGATGCCCGCGTGTGCTCGGAGGGCATCGCTGACTCGCTTTGCCGGCTCCACAGCGAGATCGGCATAGTGCTGGGGCGACAGGAACCCCGACGACGCTACGCAGTCGCCGAGCCAGATGGCGTCGGCGCCGGCCTCAAGCTGGGAAACGCCCCACATCGTCATCAACTCGACGAAGAACTCAGCGGTTGCGCGGAACAGGCCCGGGTCATCGAGCACCAGGATCAGGCCCTCCTGGATGCCGTAGAGCAGCGCCACGGAGCTGAAGGGCGCCGCTACGCGGCCCGCCACGCACAGGTCCTCGCCGAAGGCTGACTTAATGCCCCCGAGCGCCTCCAGATGAACGGGCATGCGGCCGTCCCGCGTCGGGTCGGGGAGCTTCAGGCTACTGAGGGCTTCCCGGCCTGCCGGGGGATTGCTGATGGCGGCCGGCGGTATGCGCTCGCTGACGGTGGTCTCTATGCCCAGGGGCTCGAACTCGATGTAGTCATCGGGGTGCAGCAGGATCCAGTCATAGTCGAAGCGCGTCACCGCCTGCGCCTGGCACTCGACCATGCTTTCCGCGCTCCAGATGTACTCCCCGTACTGAGCCCCGCACATCGCCACGTCGAAGTCCTCGCCCAGAGCGAAGACCGGCACGCGGGAGGGGACTCCCAGCCGCGCACATGTCCTCAGATCGTCAACCACGCCAGGATAGGCCATGTTGCCCCGTCTCCGATGCCGTCAGAGCGCCTCGACTTCCTCCAGATGCACGCGCTTGCCGGTGTTCTGGGCCAGGCGGCCAGCGTCGGCGATAGCGATGCGCTCCAGCATCTCCTCATAGGGCGCCTGGGGCTCGCCACTGCGCACCATCCTCTTGACCCTCCTGAGTATCTCGGCCGCGCCGAAGGGGAGCTCGAAGTCGCCGATCTGGCCCGAGTGGATGGCGCCTTTGTCGCTGAAAGCGCTCTCTGCCGCCTCCGTCGCAGTCCGAGATCAACACCGCGTCAATGCCCTCGGCCATCTCCTCCACGGTCTCGCAGACTCGCGGCCGGCCGGAGAAGGTCTCCGAGAATCGCTCCGCGCGCTCGCGCTGGTAGTCGTAGCACTTGACGATCTCGAAGCCGCTCACCGTCGGAAGCTTGTCGAGCTTGAACGGGTTGTAGATGTCCTGGTAGTAGTGGGCGACGATGTACTCGTATTCGACCAGCTTCTCCGGCACCAGATGCTTTGCGTCCATCTGCGCCCCGAAGTAGTAGCCGTGGGTGTCGCACCGAATCAGGCCCACTCGGATCGTCTTGCGCTCTGCCATATCGTGCTTTTTTGCTGCACTCGCTCACCATGCCAGCGCCCGGCAGGGAGCAGCGTTCGCGCCCGCGAGCTTCATCGGCGCGGCACACAGAGTCACGATCTGGGTCGGCAGCCGGTCCAGCCCGACCAGCGGGCACAGAATCATGCCGCCACGCCGGAAGAACTCGTTCACGAACGGCATGCTCTCGCCCGCCGGATCATCGAAGGACAGCATGTCGCCGCCCAGGATGGTGGGCCGGTGTTCCAGGATCCACTCCTGCAGCTCGGCGGAGAAGTACGGGCTGCCGTGATAGTAGTCGGGCTGGTGCAAGTGCGCGTCCCAGCCGCAGGAGAGAATCAGCGAATCCGCTCCCTCAGCGAAGTCCTCCAGTTCGTACTTCGGCACGGGCAACTCCTGACCGTCGGCGGCAAGCTTCACGACGAAGGCTCGCGTGATGAACTTCTCCGGCGGGATGTCGTCGAGCGTTGGCCCGTCCTCATGCACGTGAGCGCCCGTCTCCAGGTAGGTGCAGCCGTTGAGCACCATCACGCTCAGGGCGTGGGAGACCCAGCCGGTCTCCGCCAGTGAGCCGACCTCGCGCACCCCGACGGGCTCGCATTCGGGGTCGTCGTACCAGTCAACGCCGTCCACGGTCGGCACGCTCAGGTCGTAGACGACCATCTCTCGCTCCTACGCCAGCCCGAAGTGCTCGATGGCGGCCACGATGCCGGCCTCGATGTTGGCGACGATCTCGTCAATGATCTCCCTGGTCACGACCAGCGCCGGGGCCAGCACCAGGATGTCGCCGTTGTTGCGCAGGATCATCCCGTTGCGATAGCAGTGGTCGCGAACGAACGCGCCCACCTTCAGCTCGCCATCGAGCGGCTCGCGCGTCTCCCTATCCGCGACCAACTCCACCGCCATGAGCAGTCCCTTCCCACGGATGTCGCCGACGATCGGGTGGCGGTAGAGCCCCTCCAGCTTCTCGCCGAGATACTCGCCCATCTCCGCCCCGCGCTCGACCAGCCTCTCCTTCTCGAAGATGTCCAGCACCGCCAATGCCGCCGCAGCGGACACAGGGTGGCCGGAGTAGGTGAACCCGTGGCGGAGCTCATGTCCGGGGCGTCGGAACACGTCGGCTATCTCGGCCGTCATCAGCACCGCGCTCATCGGCGCGAAGCCCGCGCAGAAGCCCTTCCCGAGGCAAAGGAAGTCCGGCACCACGTCCCAGTGCTCGCAGCAAAACATCTTGCCGGTCTTGCCCATGCTCACCTGGATCTCGTCGTAGATGGTCAGGATGCCGTGCTCGTCGCAGAGCGCCTTCAGCTCGGGCAGGTAGAAGTCGGGCGGCACCGGATAGCCCACATTCGAGCCGGGGATGGGGTCGAGGATCATCGCCGCGATGGTGTGCGGCCCGTCCCACTCGATGATCGCCTCGGTGTTCTTGAGGGCCATCCGCGCGGACTGCTCGGCGTCGAGACCCAGCTCGCAGCGGTACGGGTTCGGCGCCATCACCTGGACGAAGCCCGGGCTCAGCGGCTCCTGCGGCTCGCGGAACGAGGAGAGGCCGGTCGCGGCCATCGCGCCGTACGTGGCCCCGTGGTAGCTGTTCCTTCGGTACAGGATCTTCCTCCGCGCCTTGTCACCCTTCTCCCAGAAGTACTGCCGGGCCATCTTGATCGCCGACTCGGTCGCGTCGGAGCCATCGCTGAGGAAGAAGCTCACCTCCAGGTTTCCCGGGGCCAGGTCGGCGAGCCGCTTTGCCAGCTCGATCACCACCGGCGTCAGGCAGTCGTGGTAGATCGGATAGAACTCGATCTTGCGCATCTGCTCCAGCATCGCCTCGTGGACTTCCGGGCGATGGTGACCGCAGATGGTGGTCAGCAGAGAGGCGAAGGTGTCCAGGTACTTGCGCCCGTCGGCGTCGTAGATGTAGCATCCCTCGCCCCGCTCGATGATCTTGATGCCGCTGTCCTCAATATCAGCGTAGTTCCCCAGGCTGAAGAGGATGTGCCTGAGCGCGTCCCTCTGCATCGCCTGGGTCGCTTCGCTGTACTCGATGTCGGGCTTGCTCTCAGTCGGCGTGGTCATGGCGTCATCGCCCTCTCCGCGACACTCCTGATGGCCGCGGTGATGGTCTCCTCCTGCGGCAGGACGGCCTGTTCCAGCGGCGGGCTGAAGGGCATCGGGACATCCGCCGAGCCATGCACCCTCGGCGCGACCTTCAGCGCCTCAAAGCACTCCTCGGTCACCCGCCGAACGATCTCGCTGCCGAAGCCCCCGCTCGTGCACGCCTCTTGCACCACCAACAGCCTGCCGGTCTTGCGCACCGAATCCGCGATGCGGTCCAGGTCCAGCGGGACCAGCGTCCTCGGGTCAATCACTTCCACGCTGATCTCGTCGGCGAGAGCCTCGGCCGCGGCGAGCGCCTTGTGAACCATCAGCGAGGTGGCCACCACTGTGACGTCCGTGCCCTCCCGCTTCACCTCGGCCTCGCCCAGCGGGATCAGGTACTCCTCGCGGGGCATCTCGCCCTTCGTCTCGTAAAGCAGCTTGTGCTCCAGGAAGACCACGGGATTGTCGTCCCGGATGGCCGACTTCAGCAGGCCTTTCGCGTCGTACGGAGTCGCCGGGATCGCGACCTTAAGGCCCGGCACGTGGGAGAACACCGCTTCGAGGCTCTGCGAGTGCTGCGCCGCCTCGCAGGTGCCGCCTCCCTGCTGCGTCCGGATCACCAGCGGAATCGTCAACTGCCCCCCGGACATATACCGCAGCTTGGCCGCCTGGTTGAGGATCTGATCCATGCACACCGTGACGAAGTCAACGTACATCACCTCCGCGACGGGCCGCAGACCGGTCATCGCCGCCCCGACCGCCAGCCCCATGAAGGCCGCCTCCGAGATGGGCGTCTGCCGAACTCGCCTCCTGCCGAAGCGCGACAACATCCCTGCGGTGACGCCGAACACACCGCCGCAGTCGGCGATGTCCTCGCCCACCAGGAAGACTGAAGCATCCCGCTTCATCTCTTCAGCCAGCGCCTCGTTCAGCGCTCTCACA
>CBFDBV010000137.1:0-10864 GCA_965603135.1 uncultured bacterium | reverse complement strand
TGAGGCCGCTGGAGCTGGTCGGGTGGGGGACGGGGCACTATGCCGTGTCGTCCGCGGCGAGCAACGGGCCGGAGAGCATGCGGCGGGCGGTCGCCGATGCGAAGGCGGCAGGTATCAGCAAGCTCCTGGTTCACGCTCGCACTTCCAAGGACACAGTCTACCCCAGCGACATCGCGCTGGGCGAGAAGCCTGAGTGGGACCAGCTCAAGGTGGCCGTGGAGGAGGGCAAGAAGCAGGGCGTGGAGATCTACGCGGCCTACATTCTGGAGATTGCGCAGCCGGTGGACCTGGAGACGCACCCGGACTGGGCAATGATCACCGCGAGTGGCAAGCCGGGGGACTGGTACTGCTACAACAACCCGCAGGTGCGGGCCTTTCACGCCGCGCTGATGGCGGAGATCGTGACGAAGTACGACGTGGCGGGCGTCTCCCTGGACTTCTGCCGGCCAGGAGGAGGGTGCTTCTGCCCGCGCTGCGCGGAGTTGTTCGAGAAGAAGTACGGCAAGCCGCTCAAGGACGTGGACACCTACGAGCCAGACTGGATCGAGTTCAAGCGAGACAGCATAACCGATTACATGCGAGAGCTGAGTGAGGCGGTGCGGGAGGCGCGCGCCGATGCGAAGTTCAGCGGGTACGTGTGGGGGCGGCTCGCGCCCGACAAGGACCGCGGCGGACAGGACTGGCCGCGCTGGCTGAAAGAGGGGATCATGGACTGGGTGTGCGTCGGGCAATACACCACCAGCACGCCCATGTTCCGCGCGCAGTGCCACGTGCTCAAGCAGATCGCAGACGAGCACCTGGAGGGCGACACCTCGCGCATTCACCCGCTGACCGGCATTTCGTACATCCAGGGCGCCAACCCGAGCTACGCGGCGGCAGACGCGGTGCTGAGCAGACATCTGTGGGCGGCGAGGCAGCAGGGGATGGTGGCGGGTGGATACTTCCCGTTCTCGGCGATACGGGTGCACGCGGAGACCTCGGCGGCACACAGCATAGCGCCGGGACGCTGAGCGTGAACCCACAAAGACCGCAAAGGAGCAGATGATGAGGAACCCGAGAGTGATGTTCCCGGAGCCGAGGCGCGTGGAGATGGAAGAGGCGGGAATGCCCGAGTTGGGCCCCGGACAGATACGGACCGCGACCCGCTGCTCGCTCATCAGCGCGGGGACCGAGGGCGCAAGCTACCAGGGGAACGAGTGGGACCACCCGGACGACCGACGGATGCCGGAGTACCCCGCAACGCCCGGGTACTCGAACACGGGCGTGGTCGTCGAGACCGGCGAAGGCGTCGAGCGCTTCCGCGTGGGGGACCGCGTCACCAGCAGCGCCGGGCACGCGCGATACGCCGTCATGAGTGAGGACAGCGAGGCCCTCTGGCCGATCCCCGACGAGGTAAGCTTCGAGGAGGCGACCTTCTGCGTGCTGGGGGCGACCGTGCTCAACGCGACGCGGCTGGGACGGCCGCAGCTCGGCGAGGCGGTGGCCGTCGTGGGCCTGGGGATACTCGGGCAGTTGACGTGCCAGTACGTCAGGCTCTTCGGCGCGCGGCCGGTCATCGGCATTGACCTGGATGACTTCCGCCTGGGGCTGGCCTCGGAAGTGAGCCGCGTCACGCACGCGCTTAACCCGAACGAGGTGGATGTCGTCCAGGCTGTCAAGGACCTCACCGAGGAGCGAGGGGCCGACGTGGTCTACGAGGTCACCGGCCTGACGCAGACCTACGATCTGACCTTCGACCTGGCGCGCAAGTTCGGACGCATCGTCGCCACCGGCTCGCCGCGCTGGCCCGCGACCGTGGATATGATGAAGCTGCATATGAGGGCAATCGAGCTGATCGGCGCCATCGTCAGCTCGCACCCGAAGGTGAGCAACGAGCGGCACCGCTGGAACCGGCCAGCCAACGGCAGACTGTTCCTGGAGCTGGCCGCCGAGGGCGCCATGACCGTCGAAGGCCTGATCACCCACCGCTTCGCATACGACCAGGCCGCCGAGGCATACCCCACCGCGCTCGGCGAGCGAGGGCCGGCGCTGGGCGTCGTCTTCCAGTGGCCGGAGCAGGACTGATCGCCCGCCCGACAGCGCCTCGACGCAGGCCAGGAGCAGGTGCAGCGAGTGCGACGGATATTGGCGGGAAAGCAGATGCCAAAGTCGCGGCTGTCGTGGCAGGCGCGGACCGCGCTTGCAGTGTCCGCGGTCGCTGTGATCATGGCAGTGGGCGCAGTGAGGCTCCGGGGCGTTGCGTACGGGCAGGAGGGCGAGGCGGGCCTACGCGCGCACGAGACGGTCACGATCACTGGCAGAGTGAGTGGGCCGGATGGAAACCCTGTCGCGGGGTGTGAGGTGCTCGCGCAATACCGCCGCCCCGACGGTTTGGCCGCCGAGCGCACACAGTCTGACGCAGCGGGCGCATTCGCGTTCGCGCTTGCAGACAGGGACCCGCAATATCCCATCAAGGTGGCGGCGAGGAAGCCGGGACTCGCGGTCGCATGGCAGGTTGTCGAGGACACGGGGCAGGTTACGCTGAAGCTGGGCGCAGAGCCTGTGAGCTGTGCGGGCACCGTAACCGATCCCGAGGGCAACCCGATAGAGGGCGCGCAGGTCTTCGTCGTATTGCTGAAGCGGACAGAGAAGGCGAGGTCGCCCGACGAGTTCCTGAGAGTGAACCTCTTCCTAAAGGATGAAGCTTTTCTCAGTGACGGTACCGACAGAGAGGGAAGGTTCGAAGTCCCGGATTTGCCCCCGGAGCAGCACGTGACTCTGACGGCGGTCGGGGAGGGCTGGGAGCGGGTGAGGCTGTCAGAGTCGGTCCCTGCGGGCAAGCAGGATATTGAGTTCGTGCTCCGGCCGGAGGTCGCGATATCGGGCCGCGTGACTCATCAGGGCAAGCCCGTGGCGGGCATGAGCCTCGCCGTGTGTTCGGCCACGGGGATGTGGGCGGCGAGGACAGTTACGAACGAGGATGGGAGGTACGGCTTCCAGCAGCTGCCGCCCGACGCCTACTATGTTCTATTCGAGCCGCCGGAGGACCTGATAGCACAGGCAGTCGGGCCAGTCAGGCTGAAGGCGGGCGAGCACTTCACCGAGGGTGACGCGGCCCTGACGCCCGGCGGTCTCGTGCGCGGCAAGGTGACGGAGCCGGCCACGGGTCAGCCGGTCGCCGGCGCGCATGTGCGCGCTTTCGGCCCTTCTCGCCCACGCGAGCAGGGCCGCGGTGAGGGCGCGGAGACGGATGAGCACGGCAACTATGAGCTGCGGCTGGCCGCGGGTATGAACACGATTCAGTGCCTGGGGAAAGAGAAGGAGTTCCCCTGGCAATCAGCCGAGCCCCGCGAGCGGGTCGTACAGGTGGTCGAAGAGCGGACGGTAAGCGGGGCCGATTTCCTGCTGACGCGGCGGGATCTATCGAAGCTGCGTGTGGGCGGGCGCGTGCTGGGTCCTGACGGCGAGCCGGCGGCCGGGATAAAGGTCGCTGCCATCGGAGCCTACTATGCCAAGAATTTCGGAGAGCTGTTCAGGTGGCAGACAGGTGCTGAGGGTGAATTTGAGCTGCCGCTGGAGGACGAGCCGGGGCCGAACACCTGGTCAGTTCTCGCCGTTGACCCTCATCGTGAACTAGCCGGGATCACGTATCTGGACGAGCCGAGCGATGATGTCGAGATACATCTGAAGCGCGGTGGATACCTGGTCGGCACGGTCGTTGATAGGGAGGGCAAGCCGGTGCCGAACATGCAGGCGAGCATTGCTGTATCGCACGGGGGCGGCTTCTACCAGGGCATAAACGGGCCACTGAGCGACGAAGCAGGGCGGATGGTGATAGGCCCACTGCCCTCCGGTGTCGGCTTGTGGCTTTCACCGGGTGGGGGGACAGCTCGGTTCGTTTCCGATGATGCCTGGGACGAGCTGCGAGAGATAACCCTGGCGCCGCGGCAGCGATACGAGCTGCCGGCGTTGGTGTTGAACCTGGCCGGCCGCAGTCTCAGCGGCCTGGTGATCGATGCACAGCGACGGCCCGTAAAGAACGCGACCGTGTTCGCATCACGGACGGACGAGACGGCGCGTACCAATGACCTGGGCGTGTTCGAGTTGAAGGGCGTGCCGGCACGTGGGCAGTTGTGGGTTGTGGCGGTGCACCCTGACGAGCCGCTTTTCTGCGCGGAGAGAGTTGATCCCGACGAGACCCCGCGTGTTGAGTTGACCGTGCAACCGCTGGGCGGGGCCAGCGGTCAGGTGGTGGACCAACAGGGGCGCCCAGCGAGCGGCGCGAAGGTTTCGCTGCACCCCCGTGAGCACGCGTGGCGTATCGTTCAAACTCTCGAGCTACTCCAGCGCCTGGCGAAGAATAGCTGCTACTGGGAGGCCCACGCCGACGAACAGGGCAAGTGGCGTGTGGAGGGTCTGATCGCAGGGGCGGAGTACGAGGTCTTCGTTTACCCGCCGGGGGGCAAGTACGGCCACCCCGACACCTCATTCACTGCGGAAGGGGGGCAAGTGGTGGACGTCGGGACCACCCGCATCAGAGAGGACTGGGATTAGAACAGCAGCGACTGGCATCCAGCCCTGCATGTAGCTGGCCAGCTCGAAGCGGGCCAAGACAAGCTGCCTATCAGCGACCGGCGACGGCCTGGGCAAGGGTGCGGCCCGCCGCGCGCGCGTCATCGGCGTCCTTGCCGGCTGGCGCGCCGGCGCACATCACGCCCGGCGCGGCCTGCGCCAGACCTATGGCCTGAGAGAGCTTATCGAGACTGGGCAGAGCGCGCCCGCCGCCACCGTGGGTGCAGAAGGCCACGTAAGGCCTGCCGCTGAGCTGCTCCTTGTGCGCCAGCGCCTCATCGAAGAAGGTCTTGACGTGTCCAGCCGCATAGCTGAAGTAGTCGGGTGAGCCGATGGCGTAGCCGTCGGCCTCAAGGACGGCTGTCATGTCCACGCCCGGGAGCTTGACCATCTCAACCTCGACCCCCGAGACCTCGCGACAGCCCTGGGCCACAAGCTCAGCCATCTTCTCCGTGTTACCACCTCTTGAGTAGTAGCTCACCATCACCTTGGGCATGTCAGTCACCTCCTGAGTCCGGTCGCCCGGACTCTTGCACGCTGCTTGCCCCTTCTCGGTTTGCGGCGTAGCACCTCCCGGGTGATGAGCAGGGCAGCACTATTGCTGGGAGACGAACTGGATGACGGAGAGGCCGGGGCCGTCGAACTCGATGGTCTGAGCCGAGGAGTTGGGGAGGTTGCGCATACCGAGCTGCCCGTCGGAGTGCAGGTGGCGCTCGCGCACGAAGAGCGGGCTGCCTATGCCCCAGCAGTCCACCACCACTACGCGCGGCTGCTCGCCGGCGTGAACCGTGAGCAGATTGCGGGCCGTCGGCGTCCACACCGCAGCCATCAGCACCTCAGGGTGGGGCCGCAGAAGCTGGCAGAGCGTGGCGCCGCGCGGGGCGTAGGTACGCACCAGCCAGGCGGCGCGATGGGTCACATGCGTCTGACCGGAGGCGGCCATCAACCCCCAGCCGCCGCCGAAGAGCTTGAAGTGCAGCAGCTTGTCCGCGTACGGGGCCGCGCTCAGCGCCGCCGCCGCCGTCCACGCGGCACCGAGACCCTCCGTGAGCCGCTCGTCGGCGGCCACCCCCTTCTCCCCACGGGCCGAGTTCATCGCCATCGCCGTGACGAACAGCTCGGGGATCGGCCGGCGCAGCGTGTGCGCGAGATGCTTGACCTGCTGCAAGGTCAACTGATTCGGCAGGTCCACGGTCACCCCGTCCACCGCCGCCCCAAAGAGCGCCGCCGGCTCAGCCAGGATGTTGTGCGCCCCGAAGAAGTGCAGGGAGAGGAAGTGCAGCGTGTCCGCGCCTTCCAGGAAGCCGCGCACGTTGCTGTCCCAGGCGGAGGCCAGCCCGGGGCCGCCGACGCGCGCCTCCGGGTCAGCGGCCAGCAGCGAGGCGCAGAGCCGGTTGTACGCGGCGACGAGTTCCTCGACGGTGGTGAACTGCCCCGACAGCAGCGGCGAGTCGAAAAGCTCGTAGTAGGGCGGGTTCGGGCCGCCCCGGCGCAGCGAGACCAGCTTGACGGCCGTGGCCATGAACTGCTCGTCCAGGCCGACGCCCGCGGAGCCGGGCAGGCGCGGCGGGCAGAGGCAGATCAGCGGCCGCGCGCCAGCGTCCGCGATCCAGTTGAGCGTGCGGTTGAGGCGGATCAGGTCATAGTCGGCGTTGCGCGCATCGTAGAAGTCGGCCAGCCGCACGCGCACCACGCACGGGGCAAGCTCCTCCAGGCCCCGGGCAAGATGAGCGGCGGTGACAGACGAGTCGAGGATCAGCCCCAGCTCGCTGCCGAGATTCACCCCAACCTGCGCCAGCATCGGGGAGAGTGCCCTGCCGAAGTCCACGCGCGTGGAGAGCTGCTCGGCGGGCTCGGTCGGTTGGGTGGTCTCGCCGGGGATCGGCTCGGCGTGAATGTCATCCACGCAGAAGCTCAGCGCCGGCCAGGTGCCCCGCTTGGCGAACTGAAGCAGGTAGACCTGGCTGAGGACCTCGTGCGTGAGCGCCTTGCCATCGGCGTCTTTGAAGGCGAAGAAGCGCAGCGAGCGGCGCTCCCACTCCCTGCTGTCGAGCTTGACCGGGTACGAGTACGAGAGATCGCGCCGCTCCTCGCCCACCAGCGCGCGCAGCGTCACCTGCACGGAACTCTCAGAGCCGTCGCCGCGGAACCACAGGCCGAGCTGGCCGCACTCGTAGTCGCCCCACACGGAGCCTTTGACCGGCAAGGTGACGCTCGCCCAGGTGCCCTCGGCCGCCTCGAACTCGATGATGGCCGCCTGCTCGACGGCTTCGGGCCCGCCGCGGCTGATGGTGTATACTGCGCAGATCTCGGAGGGCCGCTCGCCGTCGGCCTGGGCGTCGTTGCTGCGCCAGGCCCCCACGCCGCTCTCGAAGTCGTCGAGCACCACGGAGGCGGGCTGGGACAGGACAGGCGCAGCAGCAAGGAGGGCAAAAGCGAGCACGGCGCGACGGGCAAGACGTGCAGTCATCACGATCTCGCAACCTCATTCCTCAAGCTAAGGCGGGCGGGCTAGCCTCTCCTGACCACCGAACGCAGCCCAGCTACCGCCCTACGGGTAGTTCCGAAACGGGCTCTAGCCGTTCGTTTTGCCCCCCTCAAGGGCCACCAGGTGCAGGCCCAGCACGACACTGCGGTTGAAGTTCTCACCGTAGCTGTACGCATCGCCATGCGCCAGCATCTGCTCGACCATGTCCCGCACGAAGGGCGCCACCTCTTCGACAAGCTCCGGCTCCTCCGACAGCAGCGCACAGTGAAAGGCCACCGTCGGGATGCCGAAGCAGAGCTTCCCGCTGACACTGCGCACCTTCCGGTTGTCGGACTGCCACTGCTCGGCGTCAAAGGCCCCATAGAGGTCGAAGACGGTGGTCTCCTCGTCAAGCGAGAGGCCGAAGGGCTCCAGCGCCTCCTGGGTCTCTTCCTCGCTCCACTTGTCAGCCCAGTCGAGGCGGCGCCAGGAGTCCTCATCGAACACGTTGGTGCGCAGCGTCCTCTCGGCGAAGGCGCGGGAGTAATCCTCGATCTGCTGCTGCCTGTCGGGCTCGGTGAGGATGGAGGAGAGGGCATCCAGGTCCATGGCGAACTGATTGCTGTAGAGGGTGAGAGGCCCGCGCTTGCTCGCCCTGTCGGCCTGCAGGACCTCCCAACGGAAACTATTGTCCTCCTGCGAGTACTGCTCCAAGAGCTGCCGCCACTCCTCGGCCTTCGTGACCTCGCAGACCGCCGAGAGCGTCCCCATCAGGGAGACGACGCCCGGGAAGGCGCGCTGGCGCCAACTGAAGCCGACGTGGGCGATCTCGCTGTTGTCCTCAACGCGGACATGCCACGCGTTGCCCTCCATCCGCCGCGCGAAGGCGTCCAGGAAGTCCGCGATGAAGGTCTTGTCCTCGTCCGTGGCCAGGGGGCTGCGGTAGTAACGCCACAGGGCGTAGACGTAGGTGGCGTGCTGATCGCGCGAGGAGTTCGGGTAGTAGCTCTTCCCGTCCGGGTGCGGCCCGCGCGGGACGAAGCCGGGAAACGGACTGACCATGCCGACCAGCTTGAGGCCGGAGAAGATCCTGCGGGCGGTGTCCGCGAAGTACTCGTCACCCGTGGCCTCGTAGGCGTCGCAGAGGGCGTAGAGGAGCTGCCCGTTCTCCAGCGCCGCGTCCTGGATGCCGGAGCCGTAGCCGTAGGGCATCGGCTTGCCTCGGACGATGCGCGCGGCGACGTCCTCAGGGGACGAGAGGGCCTCCAGGCCCCTCGGCCCATTGAGGCGATGGTGATAGACGAGGTTGGTCGTGTCAGCCCCGAATCCCTCGAGGTACGCCTGGCAAAGCTGCTGAACCTGTGACTTCATCTCGTCGTCTCCTTCGCTCGCCACGTGCGAGCCTGTCAGGAGCGCCAATACCACGAACCAGATCGCGAGTGCACGGGCGACCATCGCGCACCTCCACACTGTCGGGGCGAACGGCATTGTCGGGCCCACCTTCGCCAAGGCTTCCGCCTCCGCTGAAGCTACGGCGGACGAGACGGCGGGCAAGCTTGGAAGCCCGACCTACGCGCGCAAGGCCGAGCTAGTGGCCAGCATAGGCCGCGCGGTAGCCGGCCCACTCGGGGTCCTCACAGGGCAGCGAACTGCCGGTGTACCACCACATGTACTTCGGGCCGGGCTCCTGGTCGGCGAATGCGCTAAGCTGGATACGCACCTGGTCAGGGGTAAGGCAGCGGCCCGCGCCTGGCCATGAGGGCCAGCTCCCGTGGGCCACGCCGCACTTCCCGCGCCAGTAGTCCTGATCGCCCGCGTGCGCCAGGCCGAACTGCCAGGTGTCGTCGTAGAGGCTCTTGATGCGCTCGGGGTCGGGGGTGGTGTAGACACCCTCAGTGGCGATCTGAAGCCCGCCGCCACCCACCGAGGTCAGCCCCCGGAAGAGGGCGTTGTGCAGCGTGTAGTCATCGCTCTTGTAGCCCGCCAGCCAGATGATCTCGGCGTCGGGAATCTGGGCGTTGATGGCCTCGGCCATTTCGCGACCGCGGCCCTCCACGACCTCCAGCAACTCGGCGGCGTCAACGCCCTGGTAATTCTCAGCGATGTAGACGTCCATCCCCACGATGTAGGCCTCGATGTCAAGGGCCACGCCCGGGCAGCCGGCCTCGGCGGCGGCGTGGGCCAACTCGCGGACGGTCTCCAGCACGACCCCCCAACTCGCGTCATCGCGCCAGTCAATCCACTTGCGCCCGCTGTCAAGCTCCACCGTCTTCGCCGCGTCTCCCACCCGCGCCCACGTGTCATTGCGGATCGCCACGAGGTAGAGCATGGGCATGGACCGGACCATCCCCAATTCACGTGCCAGCTTCAGATGTTCGACCCCGGAGATGCCGGTGTCCGAGTAGTCCTGCTCCATCTGCTGGCGCACGATCTCAGCCGACAGCGGGTTGAAGCCCAGGTTCAGCATGATCCCGTCCACGCCCGCGTCTCGCTCCATCTGCAGCCGCCGGCGCAGGTGCTGCCGCGTGCGCTCGACCGGGACCGCGTTCCCGTCTTGGTCCAGCCCCGTCGAGTACTCGCGCAGCCACGGCTCGGCCGAACTGCGCCCTCGCTTGGGCTGATACCACATGAGCAGATAAGGCCGCTGCTCCGCTGACGGGCCGGGCGAGGTCGGGTAGGCGTACTCGAAGTTCTTCACGACCTCGGCGGCAGCGACCTCAAGCGGCTCGGCGTAGACCTCCAACTCCTGCACGGAAACACGCTCGCGGGCGAAGCTGCTGAAGTAGAGGCGAAGGCGCGTTACCTCCTGCGGGAAGACCTCGTAGAGGTAGACGCCGCGGTCAAGGTCGGCGTCCAGGGCGAGGCCGGTAAGCGCCACTTCCCGCCAGGCGCCGTCGGACCAGTGCTCCAGCCTGACGTCACGGACATCAGGACAGACGTCCCGATGGGGGTACTTGACTATGACGGTGCTGACGCGCACCGGCTCGGGCCACTGTATGCCGATGTCCTTGGGCGGGTCGCTGCTCGGGGCGGTCGAGACCCAGTAGGTGCGGTCATCGCCGTCGTTGACGCTGGAGGGCGCGTAAAGGCCGTCCCACCACGCATAGTAGCTGCTGGTCGGAGGATGCGGGGGCTTCTGCAGCACGATCTGCCCCGAGTTCGGGTCCCAGGACCGAGCCTCGCCGAGCAGCGCAAGGTTGGTGATCTCGCCCGGGCGCGCGGCCTTGAGCGGCGCGAGGTGGAAGTCGTCCACGTAGGCCTCACAGGGCTCGCCGCGCACGGCAAAGGAGACGCGGATGAAGTTGGTGCCGGGGTAGACCTTCAGGATGCGCTGGACCCGGTGCCACTGGTCGTCTCCGGCTATCCGGAGGCCACGGAAGGCCCGGCCCCAGCGCTGGAGGCGCGCCGCTTTGCCCTCCTGGTTCTGGTAGTAGGTGAGCTGGCAGACGAGCCGCGCTCCCGTGGGATTGCGGTACGAGACGCTGAAGACGTAGAGCTGGTCCGGCTCGAGGGGGACGGTCTCGTGGCTGACCCAGGTGCTGACGTCCTCCCGTGGGTGCTCGATCACGGCGCAGCGCTCGCCGTGATAGGGGTTCTGGTCGGAGACCTTGATGGAGCCGGCGTCCGAGGTCCAGTGAGAGGCCTTATCGCCGACCTCGTCCTCAGCAAGCTCGAAGTCGCCGTTGATAAGGAGGCCGGTGAGGTCGGCCTCTTGAGCGACCGCACTGACTGCGAACGCCAAGACGAGAGCGAGGTTCAGCGTCCAGCGCGTCGAAGGCGACATACCACTCACTCCCAGAGCGAGGACGGCAGGCCGGACGTTGGTCCCACCTTCGCTGAAGCTAG